>NZ_JBQKLL010000074.1:0-5598 GCF_052116245.1 Blautia sp. Sow4_E7 | reverse complement strand
CATTTTTCGTCATCATAAAAAACACCGCCCTTCTGATATTTATTATATCAGAAAAGCGGTTCCAACAATAGCAAAACCCTGCAAAAGCAGGGCTTTGTCTACAATCTGAAAACCCTGCAAAAGCAGGGCTTTGTCTACAATCTGAGCAGGCTTCACATACTGTAGCCTGCTCTTTTGATACTAAATTTAAATTCCCCTATAACGTATAACAATCATACCGAATCGCTTTCCCGTTTAAAGTATAAGACGGTTTCCGTCCAGCCAGAAATTCACTTTTTAGTGGACGTTTTACAATGATCTTATCCGGGTCGGCGCTGATGGCGGCGTCGAAAAGGTCGGTTTCCTGGGAACATGGGGGCTCCAGCTTCTGGATGAGCTGCAGTTTCTTGTTGATCAGGCTGGACTTCTGTCTTGCAGGGAACATGGGATCCAGGTAGATAACATCCACCGGATCCAGAAGTGCCGGCATCAATTCCACACTGTTTCCCTCTACCAGTTTCATCCGGGCTGCGATTTCTTTCAGGACGGGATGCTTTTTCGCCCGGCGCAGGGCATCCTTTAAAAGAACCGCGATCACCGGATTCTGCTCATACAAAGTTACCTCATAACCCTGGGCCGCCAGAAGGAACCCGTCCTCTCCCATGCCTGCTGTGGCATCAATCGCCTTGCGTCCTGGTTTTTCTGACTTGGAAGCCCGTACCAGCATTTCATGCTGTAATCTTCCGTTGGTCACCCGGTGAAGCATATTCTCGAAATCTCCCTGATAAGTCAGACCATATCCGGTTAAAGAAACACCTTTGGAATTAAAAAGCACAGTCAGCTGTTCTCCCGGCTTTTCTGTGATCGGGGTACCGGTGCGCCTGGAAAAAGCTTCCGCCATATCTCTTGCGCCGCCCTTTTCAAGGCAAACTACAATTTTCTCACTCATGTTCTCTTCTCTTTTCTCGTATAATGTAATCATTTTACAATGGGACCAGGGAAAATGCAACGGAAGAAGAGGAAAAAGCCCTGGCGTAGGGCTTAAAAGAACTCATTTACGGTTCCATTTTCTCAATTTTCTCAATCAACTTGGAATACACATTTTCTACAAACCATGGTTCAGTAGATTCCTTCAGATGTGAAGTTCCCTACAAAAAGTGAAAATAACTTGAAATACGCCCTACAAACCGTGAAAAACCACCCTTCGAGGTTGCTTTTTTCTCAAAATATCTTAAACTTATCCCAAAATAAGTCAAAGGTATTTCAAGCAAGCTGAAAATAGCTTGTTGACGTGAGAAAGGAGTGATGGAAATGGGTGGTTTTTCTAATGTAGAGAACAATGCTTCTATTAGGGGATACATTATGAGATGCCTTGTAAAAGGTTATCATTTTGCTTTACCAGTAAAAACATTGTCCAACAAAATGATGTCTTGTGGTTTAATCGACACACCGGATATTTCTGATCAGCTTTATTATTTGGAGCAGAACGATTTGATTAAATTCCCAGAAAGCTCGTAGCTTTCCAGTAATGTACCGATTGCCATGGGTGCATTAAACCACCAGATGGGGTAGCCTACATAGATGGTATCATACTGATCCAGATTCTCTGGTTTTGCTGCAAGGGCAGGGCGCAGATCAAAGGTGTTTTCAATCCATGCTCTGGCGGCAGTTCCCATAAAGGATTTGCGGTAATAGCGGTCAGTTTTGACTTGATACAGGTCTGCACCAGTCAACTGCTGGATCATCTTTGCTGCTGCCTGCGCATCACTATCACTGCCAGACAGCTGAGAATTTGAACTTACAGTTGCAGAAGAGACAGCATCCAGTTCTCCTGGAATTTCACCCATTCTTGAAAAATATACGACAAGTGATTTTGTACTCTTTTCTCCTTCTGTTACCAGATCACTGGCATCTGTAACTTTTCCGTCCATAAACAGGTAGCCGCAAATACCCGCAAGAACGATTATTATAATTAATATAAGGATCAGTATATTTTTAATACTTTCTTACTCATTTCATTATCCTTATTTCTACTATTTACTCATTCCAGAACCAACACAGACCATTGTAAATATACTGGCTGGCATATTCAGCAGTATGCGTACCACCTTCCTGTACACGAAACGCCAGATTACCATCTGCTTCCTTATTGGCTTCAATAAAATTTCCATCAATCACACTGAGCATAGCTGCAAGCTGATAGGCAAAGGCAGAATAGGCAAAATCGTCTGTACCGGACATGGCGAAAATAAAGAAATCCTTTGAGGTCCAACCGGAGTTTTTCACAATATCATCCATAAAGTTTCCATCTAACGTAAGGTTTCCGCTCATTGGCATAAAATACCGGAAATAATCCAGGCAGTATTGGAACGTATGCCAGGTTGTCACAGAGCCCATGGAGAATCCTCCAAAACCCCTGTGATCTCTGGATGCCAAAAGCCCCGATGGGGAGGTATTTTCTGCAAAGGGACTATACTTGTCTTCTACCGCTGGAATCAGATCGTTTACCAATTCGTTGTGATAATTATCTGTAAGCTGAATTGCCAGTTCATAATCTGCACTGTCCTGATCACTTGTATTATTATAAGTCGGGCAGACAATAATTATAAGCTGCATCTTTTTATCTTCGACTGCATGATCAATCACATTTTTTAGAGTATTAGGTGATACGTCAGTTCCTAACATGGTTGTTTCGTCACTCCAGCCGCCCTGCATAAGGTAAAACACATTGTATTGTTTCTCGTCTGAATAGCCATAGGGAAGATAAACATAAGCGTTTTTGGTAAGCTCTTGCTTTTTCTGGTCGTAGGTCATTGACTCATATGTTTTGTAGGTAAGCTTTTCGATGGTTCCCTGTTGGTCTGCTTCTGATTCATACCCCTCTGGGATCATGGTCAGTTCATCTGGAATTACAGCGCTTGTTATAACCTGCTGATTGGTATTGCTCTCCCGTACCGCAGCTGCGGATACCACATGTGCAAAGGAAAGGGGGCTGCATACAGATAAAAGAGTGAGAAGTGGAATAAACATTTTGGTTTTCATAATACCTCCTGTGTTTAGAATCATCATAAAAAGGATTCCTTATCTTTGGCTTTCTGAATTAATTATACTTTTTTAGAAATCAGGATAGAAAATTCCATTTGTTATCCAGTTTAAACCTAATGGTAAAGGCTAAAAAAATAGAGTTTTCCCAGAAGGTGACAGCATGGTCCAGCCAGCCTTCTGCTACAGTTCCTTCTCCAAGGCCAAATCCGTGGGAAAGGCCCTTGAATACTTCAATTTCTGCGTTTGTCCCATTTGCCTGGATGCGGCGGATCCGCTGCTCCATGGTTCTATAGGAGGCTATTCCGTTACTGGTTCCTACACAGGCATAGGTGGGCGGTTCGTAGCCTGTAACTTCAGAAAGGCCTGTGTACTGCATGATGACAGCTGCCGGCGCGGGATAATTCTCTTCACCGAACATGGCTGTTCCGTAAGTTCCCACCCATGCTGCCATTCTTGCACCAGCAGAGTCGCCCCACAGGGAATAATCGGAAGTATCCACCTGCATTTCATCTGCATGGCTAAAAATAAACGCGATTGCCCGGGAAAGATCTTCGCAGGCAGTCTGTGCTCCCGGACGGTAAATTAAAGTGAAGGCATTATATCCTTTTTTCGATAATTCCAGAGCATGAGGAAAACTGTCCTGCATTCCTGCCACATACATGAATCCACCGCCTGCATTTAAAACAGCAAATTTCTCTCCGGGATCTCCGCGGAAGAAAAACAGTCCGGTATCTTCTTTTTCAGGATCTTCTTTTTTCTCTTCATCTGTATAAATATCGTAAAAGATCTGATTTCCGTCTGCTGCCTGATCGTGGAGATAGTTTGCGATTTCTACGGTTTTATCCGGATTTACTTCACTATACCAGGGGAGAATCTCTTCCAGGTTTTCCAATGTCAGGTCATTGGCAATTCTCATGTCCACAGGGAAAATAAGCCGGCCATAATCTTCAAATACAGGATCATTTATGACATCCTGTACTTTAGTATGTCTATCATAAGCAACGTCTGTTTCTATTTCCGTTTTCATTTTGTCTCTGGTATCCTCTTTTTCTATCAGATTCTGTTCGGCATCTGCTGCGACAATGCTGCAGGCAAATAGAGCATAAAGACAGATTAATAAAATTCTTATAAAATAACATCTCTATTTACTGTACATTTCTGATACTCCAGATTTACATACATTCCCTGAAAATTTCCAGGATTTCTTCGTGTGACATTTTTTTGTAGCTTCCAGGAACCAGATTACAGGAATCCGCGATTTCCTTCAGATTTATATCTTCTGGAAGACCAAGCTCATGGAAGCTGGAAGGAAGTCCAATTTCTTTGATAAAATCAGCAAGCGCGTTCACACCAGCTTCTGCCAGTTGTTCCTCACTTTTTCCATCTGGCTGGATTCCCCATACGTTTTTTGCGAAGCGGGCGAATTTGGAAAGACCATATTTGTAAATATGCCTATAATAAACCGGGTGAAGAACAGCCAGGCCACAGCCGTGGTTACAATCTGTGAAGGCTCCAAGCTGATGCTCCATCTGATGGCATTCAAAGTCACATTTTTTACCTAATTTAATGATCCTGTTTTCTGCCATGGCAGCATCCCACATCAGATTGCTGCGTGCTGTATAATCCTCTGGATCTTTTACGGCTGCCCGAAGATTCTGGATTACATTTTTCATAAGTGCTTCGGAAATATCATCGGATACATTGTTTTCATTTGGTTCACTGAAATAAGTTTCCATGATATGGGATAAAATGTCAAAGCTTCCGGAAACCATCTGTTTTACTGGAACTGTGTAAGTATACTCCGGATCCATCAGGGCGAATTTCGGATTGCATTTTGGGTAGTCCCGTCCTGTTTTGATTTTTAATGCTTCGTTGGTGATGACGGCTCCTCCATTGCATTCACTTCCAGTGCCCGCTACTGTGACGATCACTCCAAGAGGCAGCGGTTCAAAATCAATGATTCCCGGTTTTGCCCAGTATTCGTTCCAGATATCTTTCTGGCTGACAGCTGCGAGAGATACTGCTTTACAGCAGTCCATAACAGAACCGCCTCCAATTCCCAAAATCCAGTCTGCATAATTTTTCCTTGCAATTCTGGCACCTTCCTGAACCTTTGCATAAGTGGGGTTCGCCATAATGCCGGAAAATTCAATTACTGTTTTGCCTGCTTTTTCCAGGATATTCATTACTTCCTCATAGATTCCGTTCTTTTTGATGGAACCGCCGCCATAAGCCAGCAACACCCGTTCGCCATATTTACTGGAAAGGCAGGAAAGATATTCTTTCACACACCCCTTTCCGAAGAAAACTTTGGTTGAATTTTCAAAGATAAAGTTATTCATTTTCTACGTCCTCCCATTGCTTACAGATTTTACCTGTTAGATGTTAATACTTAAAAAGCAGGGAACATCTATTATAGCTATTAACCATTATAAAAAAAATGAGACTCCTGCAGAAGTCTCATTTCAGATTGTAGACAAAGCCCTGCTTTTGCAGGGTTTTGCTATTGTTGGAACCGCTTTTCTGATATAATAAATATCAGAAGGGCGGTGTTTTTTATGATGACGAAAAATG
>NZ_JBQKLL010000073.1:0-5686 GCF_052116245.1 Blautia sp. Sow4_E7 | reverse complement strand
GCCATAACCTATCCTCCGTAATTGTAGTGAAATAGTTTAAATATCTTTCGCCTACAATTATAGAGGAAATCAGAGTATTAGAAAATCCGCAGGAATATTTGGCGCTTACGTTTAAAGCAATAGGTGGGGTATAAAAATCCCAGATAAACTTATTCTTATATACAAAATGGAGACATCCCTAAGGACTGTCTCCAATAAACTTTAAAATCTTTCGCTTCTATAACACTTCAAACTCACTTCAATGTCCACTTCAAAGTTACTTCAAACAATCTTCATTTTACTTTGAAGCATTTTCATTTAAACCGTTTTAATTCTTCCCCTTCCACTTTCTGAAGCTATCTTGTCAGCTTTATACCTTCAATACTATCTACTATAGCTTTCCGATTTCGCTCATGCAGGTACACCGGATTCAGTTTGCTTTCCCAGTAGCACTATCACCTTTGATAATTGTAATATTACGCTTTATTTCAAACTCATAATGCAATTTATTATTTTTTACAACTACTTTATGTTTACCTTTCATTCATTATCCCCTAAACATACTCTCCAGCAATAGCCCAAAATTCCTGCATATTATGAACGATCTGGTTTGTATTTAACACCTTAGCTTCGAATTTTCCCTCTCCAAAGTCCATAATATGTCGAAGATTTATCGTCAAGTCTTTATTTTCCGCAATTTGCAGTATCCATTTTGCACAGTTGTCACCGCACACAGAGGCATTAAACACCCGATCATTTTCATCAAATGCCATGAGTATCAATGTTTTTACTCCACCCGATAAATCTTTAGGAGATATCGGACCTAACACAGGGCTCTCAATTAAATGTGCCCCTACTACTTTCGATTTATCTACATCAAAAATCATCTCAACAGATAACGGATTTGTAATCCATTCATCCTCATACATATTATCAAAGTATGTGGGATGATGATAAACAGCCTCTTTCATATCACCTAAATAAATGTTTAACATTTAGCACCCCATATAATCAATACAGTCTGTGAAGTCCATAATTCATCATCTTCTTTTATTATATACACAAAGAGACCGGATCACCAGTTCCAGTCTCTTTTATTTTTATTATTCTCTTGTATAAATTAATACAACTTCGCACCCGCCGGAATATGGTTATCCACCATCAGAAGATGAAGTTTCTCTTCTCCCTCTTCCTCATGAATAGCGCTAAGGAGCATTCCGCAGGATTCAATTCCCATCATAGCTCTTGGCGGCAGGTTTGTGATTGCGATTAATGTTTTACCAACCAGTTCTTCCGGCTCGTAGAATGCATGGATTCCAGAAAGGATGGTACGGTCTGTACCGGTTCCGTCATCCAGTGTGAACTGAAGAAGTTTCTTGGATTTCTTAACAGCTTCGCAAGCCTTTACCTTAACAGCTCTGAAATCAGATTTGCTGAAGGTATCGAAATCTACCTGCTCTTCAAACAGCGGCTCAATTGTTACCTTGGAGAAGTCGATCTTCTCGTTTGGTGTAAAGAAGCCATTGTTGTCACCTGCCGGTGCTGCAACTTCTACGTTCTCTGCGGAAGCAGCGCTTCCTGCCTGAGCAGCATTATTTGCTTCGTTCTTAGCAGCGCCCTGGCTCTTCATTGTGGGGAAAAGCAGTACATCACGGATGGCCTGGCTATCGGTGAGAAGCATAACCAGACGGTCGATTCCGTATCCAATACCACCTGTCGGCGGCATACCAATCTCAAGTGCATTCAGGAAGTCTTCATCTGTATGGTTAGCTTCCTCGTCACCAGCGTCTGCAAGAGCATCCTGTGCTTTGAAACGCTCGCGCTGATCGATCGGGTCGTTCAGCTCGGAGTATGCGTTACACATCTCCCATGTGTTGATGAAAAGCTCGAAACGCTCTACCTTGCTCGGATCAGTAGGTTTCTTCTTGGTCAGAGGAGAAATCTCGATCGGATGATCCATAATGAATGTTGGCTGGATCAGCTCTTTCTCGCAGTATTCCTCGAAGAAGAGATTGATGATATCACCTTTCTTGTGACGCTCCTCATACTCAATATGATGCTCAGCAGCAAGCTTCTTGGCAGCTTCATCATCAGGTACCTGATCGAAGTCGATTCCTGCATATTTCTTGATTGCATCGTTCATAGTCAGACGTTCGAAGGGTTTGCTAAGGTCAATCTCGATACCATTATAGGAAATCTTCGCAGATCCGCACACCTTCTCTGCCAGGTAACGGAACATGGATTCCGTAAGTTCCATCATTCCTTCATAATCTGTATATGCCTGGTAAAGCTCCATCAGTGTAAACTCTGGATTATGGCGGGTATCAACGCCCTCATTACGGAATACACGGCCGATCTCGTAGACTCTCTCAAGTCCGCCTACGATCAGTCGTTTCAGATAAAGCTCCAGGGAAATACGAAGCTTAACATCTTCGTTCAGCGCATTGTAATGTGTCTCAAATGGTCTTGCAGCAGCTCCACCGGCATTGGAAACCAGCATTGGAGTCTCTACTTCCATGAAATCACGGCCGGCAAGGAAGTTACGGATCTCCTTGAGGATCTGGGAACGTTTGATAAATACGTTCTTGCTCTCCTGGTTCATGATCAGATCCACATATCTCTGACGATAACGCATATCTGTGTCAGTCAGTCCGTGGAATTTCTCCGGAAGGATCTGTAAGCTCTTTGATAAAAGAGTCATTTTCTCTGCATGAATGGAGATCTCTCCTGTTCTGGTTCTGAATGCAAAACCTTCCAGGCCGAAAATATCGCCGATATCAGATTTCTTGAAATCTGCGTAAGAGTCTGCTCCAATGGCATCTCTTGCTACATATACCTGGATATTTCCCTGTAAATCCTGGATATTACAGAAAGAAGCCTTACCCATAACACGCTTGAACATCATACGTCCAGCGATGGATACGTGGATCGGGCTTGCGTCCATGATGGCTCTTCTCTCTTCATAATCTTTCTTAAGCGCTTCCTTCGCCTGCTCCTCGTCAAGACCAGCTGTATCCAGCTCTTTACGGTCTTTCAGAAGCTCAGCCTCGTGTGCTTCATAGATGTTCTTTACTTCCAGTGAATGGTGGGTCTGGTTAAATTTTGTTATCTGAAATGGATCCTTGCCATTCGCCTGAAGTTCTGCCAGTTTATCACGGCGTACCTTCAGCAGCTGATTCAGATCCTGATTCTTCTGCTCTGCCACTTTTGTGCCTCCCTTAAATATTACGCTGGATTTCCAGCACTTTGTACTTCATGATACCGGTTGGCAGCTCTACTTCTACGATATCGCCTGTGTGTGCGCCGATCAGGGCCTTTCCTACAGGAGACTCGTTGGAAATCTTACCTTCCAGGCTGTTTGCCTCGGAGGATCCAACCAGCTTCAGTTCCATATCTTCTTCAAATTCGAAGTCATGTACTTTCACCTTACATCCTACGCTGATCTTGTCAAGGTCTACTTCGTCCTCAACTACGACCTCAGCGTTCTTCAGGATCTTCTCGATCTCTTCAATACGTGCTTCGATATCTCTCTGCTCATCTTTAGCTGCATCGTACTCTGCATTCTCGGACAGGTCTCCCTGCTCTCTTGCTTCTTTGATCTTACCTGCTACTTCTTTTCTTTTTACTACCTTTAAATCATGCAGCTCTTCTTCCAGTTTTTTAAGTCCTGCATAGGTTAGTAAGTTCTTCTTTTCTTCCATTATAGCCTTACTCCCTTTCATTCCGGCGGCGCCCATCGCCACGTATCATACACTTCTTATATGCTGTTTCTCCCGGAAAATTCCATTTACTATGAAAAGCCTGGGCCTGATGCCATCTGTCCATAGCAATGTCCGCTGATACGAACATTTTCATTACCCAAAAGGGTACAAATTCACTAGGATATTCACAGTTTCACTATTATAGCTAAATCAAGGGGTATTGTCAAGACAGAAAATAGTGAAAAAAAGATGCCGCAGAACCACTTTTTTCTGTGATTCTGCGGCATCTCGCTTCTTATTTATATATTCTTGTTGAACAATAACCAGAATGTACTTCTGAAGGGGGAAAAACTTTATCCTTCAATGGCGATGTGTTTCTTCTCTTCTACTGCTGGTTTCGCTTCTTTCTTCGGAACGAACAGTTTCAGGATACCATGTTTGAACTCAGCCTTTACATCCTCCTGCTGGATATCCTCGCCTACATAGAAGCTTCGGCTGCAGGCACCTGCGTAACGCTCCCTGCGGATGTAACGTCCGGATTCTTTCTCCTGCTCGTCTTTATCCAGGCCCTTCTCAGCGCTGATAGTCAGATAACCGTTCTCCAGGGAAGCCTTGATCTCGTCCTTGGTAAATCCAGGAAGATCAACAACCAGCTGGTATCCGTTATCCATTTCCTTGATATCGGTTTTCATAACGTGGCTGGCTCTCTTACCATAGAGCTTCTTCTCGGTATCTTTCATTGCTTTATCATCATAATAGAATGGAAAATCATTAAAGAAATCATCAAATAAGTTCTCTCCAAAAATACTAGGCATTAACATAAGTCATCTCTCCTTTTTTATATATGCTGTTTACCTTGTTTCTTGGAACTCGGGTGGTAGGGAATTCATAGAGCTTTCATCTTTCGCTCTCTTTTTATCCCCTTCCTTTGTTCTAGTTGTAATATATCACGTATTATTAGCACTGTCAATAGGTGAGTGCTAATTTCACAATTTCTTCACAGTTTTCGTAAAATGAGCAAAAAAATAGAGCATATAGGGTATTTTGCTTTTAATTTCGATAAGAATCATGTTCTTCTTTTACGGCCTGTAATTCGTCAGGATGCATTGCTAAATGAATGATAGCTTCCATAACGAGAGCTCCTGTTTTCATTCTATTTTCACCAAATAATTCGCTCATTTATTTCGCAAGCACCCATTCCAAGTAAAGCTCAATAAAGGTGATATAAAAGCTGTGCAGGGCGATTCTGGTTATTCCCTGACAGATATGGTTTCTGAAGAAGTCGATATGGAATTAATCATCAATGCCGTATTTATTTTCCAGTGCTTCTTCTGCTAATTCCAGTTCATCTTCCAGTTTTTCAATTGCGCGTTCTCTCGCTTTGTATGTCTCGAAGCTAATCTCTTTCATCTGGTAAGCATACTCAAATTCATTGTCAAGCTTATCCAGTTCGTCATCGACTGCGTCTACCTGTTTTTTCAAAGCGTAGAATTGTTCGTGATTCTCAGATGCATTTGTAGATGTTTTTGCATTGTTTACACTTTTTGTTATATTACGGATATCGTTTTCATAAGAAGAGAAATCATAATCCTTTTCGTTCGCATTCTCTACTGCGTTTTCTGTGTTACTGATATTATCATCATTGTCATCTGTATTTGATGTTACAACTTCCTGTGTCTTAATTCCTATATCTTCTGCTGCTTTATTATTGGATAAAGTGCATCCTGTAAAAGCAAATATTAATGTGAGAGATAATAAAACTACTAATATTTTGTTCATAACATGTTCTCCTTCCGTCTCTTGGATGTTTTGTTTTTGCTGTTATATGTATCATATAGGGAGAAGATTAAAAAAAGATTAAAACAAATAGTAATTTCAAAAAATGAAAAAAGGACTGCAAATTCCGGCTCATCTGACCACGCATTCCGCTAAGAGCTGATCAGTCTTTCCGGATGTAACTGAACGCGTTTCCGCTTCAGCTGATCAATAAGTTTTCAACGTGTTAT
>NZ_JBQKLL010000072.1:0-5957 GCF_052116245.1 Blautia sp. Sow4_E7 | reverse complement strand
ATTCGTGGTCGTATTTACGTTGGGTACGTGACATTGAGAGTTCCTCCTTATTCTCTTTATTATACATGAATTCTTTGAGAATAAGGTGTCAACTTTATTTATACAACATCATTCCGCAATGGAAAAATCTTTGAGATATCCCTGCTGGCTTTTATCACCATCTGCAATCAATGCCACATCATCTCTGGCGGCAATCAGCATTGCAATACTGATTGCCGGAAGGTCAGTTAAAGGCTTGAATTTCTTTCCCTTTGGTTTGATTGAATTTTCAAGGTCGATTGCATTATTGAGTTCTACGAACAACTCAGAAGAGCAACGGTTTTCATCTGTCAGATAAGTACACTGACGAATAAATGTATCTGTCGCTGTGCCGATAATCTGTGATACTGTTGGCTTAGCATTCGGTGTAGCTACAGTATTTGTAGTTGCGGAATTGTTATTAGTTGTTAAGTCTTTTTCTGCCATTTTTTTGGTCTCCTTTTTTATTATTTCAATGCTTATCTGTTGCTTCCCAAGATTGGCTTTGGAAGTAACTGTTTTGCATTTGTTTTTGATAGCATTATTCTACATCAGGAGAATTTCTGTGCCTGGACACTTAAAATGACGATATCTGGACATTATAAAACATTGATTTTTCAAGCTTTTCGGGATAAAATGGAACGAAAACAGAACATAAGCAGAGTGCCTTTTCAGGACATTTTATTAAGAATAAGAGGGAAAATCATGCCAATAAAAAAGAATAATACGGAGTTTTGGGATATTGACGATATGATTAATTACGCATTGAAAATCTATCCGATTTCCGAAAATATAAAGAATGATAGTATTGCACTTAAAGACTATAAAGACGTTGTTACGAAGCAAATCCAGCGTGAACTGAAAGACCGCCAGATTGCACCTTTACAGAGGAATGGCTCGAAAAATAAATATCAGCTTTCGTCTGATTTTGCAAAATTCTTTATAGAAGATTGTATGTATCAATATTTTACAGCAGATAAAAAAGCCACAGAAGAAAAGAAATTAAAACGTACAGAAGCTGTACGAGACAGAAGTTTAAAAGATGCAGAAATGAAGTCATTGGAAAATGACCGACAGTTAGATTTTGACAAAGGAGTGGCACATATCGCAAATATTTTAAATGATGAAAGTAAAAATAATCCATTGTATGATACAGATGGAAAAGTAAAAGATACTATAGATAATGCGTCATGGACGAAAAAGCAATTTCATACACTGACAAATGGGGAACGTGTTAAAAAGGAATCTTTCGGATATCATCTTCCTGCTTTGACATTGGATAAAATGAATGAAGAAATCGTGAATGAAACTATTGACCGTATGATGCTCAGAACTCTTTTCGATATGTTCTTTGATTTTGATGAAAAATCTTTTCGACATGATTTATACGAAAGGGCGGCTCATATCAAAGAAATAGATAGAGATGGCATCACTCCTGAGGATGGCTTTTCAGAGCTGACAAGGAAATTAGAAAATCCTTTAGGGATATATGTCACTCCGAAGATAAATAAAAAATAACAGATAGTGATTTTAAAGTTCAGATTCTGTGTAAAAAAGATAGTGAGCGGATCTGCGAACAAATTTCCTGTCGGAAATTTGATTCGCAGTTCCGCTCACTTTGCTTTCACTTCTTCCTTATATGGAAATGATAATTTCAGCAAAATATTTATTTCTCATTTTATATTTCACTTACTTGTGCTGACCGCAGCCAGAGCAGTACTGATAGTCGACGTAAGTCTGCGTATCGTAGACAGTCTCGTCGTAAGCCTCCTTGACAAGCTTTTGCTCAGTGTGTGCAGGTGTGATGACGACATCACGTTCGCAGTGACCGTCGTAGTTGCCACATTCACCGTTGGTATCTACAACTTGATGCCATTCAAGCGCGTCAAGGCTGTCAAACCACTGACCACAACCCAAGCACTGAATCTGATGCTTAGTTACAGCTGGAATGGTCACAGTTTCGTATACAGCGTCGTGATGCACGGTACGTGGCACCTTCTTTGTAGCTGTATGGTCAACCCAAGTGTGCTGATGAGCAGGCTTAGAAGATACGGTTACTGTACATTTAGCAGTTCCGAAACTTGTTTTTGCTGTAATAACTGCCTTTCCATTTTTGAGTGCTTTGATTGTTCCATTTTTATTTACAGAAACAATTTTCTTGTTGCTTGTTGTCCATTTTACAGAAGTTGCTTTAAGCTGTGTTTTGTTCGCATATGCTTTAAAAGTATATGTCTTGCTTTTCTGTAAGGATAATGATTTCTTGCTTAAATTGAGAGTGGCATTTTTTACAGTGATTTTGAAACGGCAGGTTTTATTTTTGTATCTTACTGAAATTGTTGCGGTACCTTTTCTGGAAGCAACAATTTTACCTTTTTTTACAGTTGCGATTTTTTTATTGCTCGTACTGTATTTGATTCCGCTTTTTACAGTTTTGTTATTGTACTTCACTGTGATTGGTGTGCTGTTACTTCTGCTGTCTCCAACGTACAGCGTAGTCTTTGGAACAGTCACAGCTACTTTACCAGATTTAGTCGTTGCCGCCTGTACAGGTATTATGCTGATACATAACGTCAGAATGAGTGACAGTACAAAAATAAATGATAGATTTTTTCTTCTTGTTTTCATAATCTCTGCTCCTTTCGATTCTCTTTTGATTATACTTTTAAAATACACTTATGTCAATTTTAAACATCTGTGTGATAATGCAATATCATACAGTAAATTTTACCATCATATAAAAAGGAATGGTATTTTTTATATGATAGCTGATAAAATAAAAATATTAAGAACAGCACAGAATCTTTCACAGGCTGATTTAGCGAAGAAATTAGGTATTACACGCAGTAGCGTAAATGCGTGGGAACTTGGCTTTTCCTGTCCGTCTACTAACTACTTGGTAGAGCTTGCAAATCTGTTCCACGTTTCTACAGATTATTTACTTGGATTGAAGCAGAACGGAAGTCTGGATATCTCTGGTCTTAATACAGAGCAGATGAAGATTCTCTATGAACTTACAGAGCATTTTCGGAAAGAGAATAAGAAGTGACCTACAGAAAAATGGAAAGGGGAAATGCCTGTCCGTTTGTCTGACTTTTTTTAGAAAAAAGTTTTTTAAAATTCTATATATTCTTAGCTTGTCTGATTGTCTGTTTTATTTTTTATAAATAGATGTAGAAATTTTAATAAGAAGAGATAAAGAAAATACAGCTATGTAATAAGTAAGAAAATGTAAAAATCTTTCTTAGAAAAAAGTCAGACAAACAGACAAAGCAGTTCCGTGTAGATGCACCCATACGCCCTTACATTTTACTGTAAGACGCTTTACTCATACAGTTCAAAAATATCTTCTGTAGAATCATAGTAAGTAACAATCGCATCTGTAAGAGAAATATAGCCATTCTTTGTATGGATTCCTCCCTCTGTGAGCCGTATGTCACGACCATACCCCTCATAATCAATGTAGTTCCGTAGCGTCCCCATCTGTGCATACACTTCTGTAAACATCCCACTGTTTTCAGCGTACTCATACCCAAGGTCATAATCACTCGCAACATCTGGCAGGAAATAAAAATTTTCTGTATTGCTGACCAGATTTATCAATTCTAATACACTGCCTGTATATTCCCCATACTCAAGCATAGATTCCAGCATACTTTTATAACTGTACTGATCACAGTACTGCAAACAAATCTTGCAAGCCAACGCTTGAAGCAGGAAAAGATTTTCATATTCCCCGAAATTTTCTGTAAGACCAGCGATTTCCGAATCATAATCTGTGATGAAATATTCCTCATACTGTTTTCCATCCACACCGATTCTACAAAGGATTTTCTCAATGGATTCCTGTAATGTTAAACCGTCATGCTGTATGGGAAAATCTACCCATTCACCTACAAGCCGCCCCTCATTATATATTCCCAGATTTGTAATAAAGGCTCTGAAAATTACATCATTTTTCATTGAATGAACACTCCTTTTTTCGGATGCTCCCGCACAGCGTAAGCTGTTTCAAAGCAGGGTCAAGGGGTGCAACCACCCTTGCAAAATTAGCGAATGGAACGAAGTGGTCGCTGTATTTTGCTACATCCATGAGAAAAGATACAGCAAAAAAGATTGACAAATATTTAACAATATTATATAATAACTATATGATATAGAACAACTATAATAATGAAAGGGATTTGTGTATGGGATATTTGTCATTCGATGCCAGCGTCAAAATACATCAGTCTGGTAGATTTACAAGTACAAAAACAGATAAAACAGGGTTTGGCGGCATCAATGGTTATATCCGTCACATTGACCGTGGGACAGACAAAAAGAACGGCTGTGAGGTCAATCACAGCAACCCTGACATTGATTCTTCCTGTACCTTGGATAACGAATCTTATTACAAAGATTCCAACGGTGTATGGCAGGAAACAGCTACTTCTAAAGATATGAGGGATGCAGTAAATCGGCGTATTGAATATGCGAAAAAGCATAAAGCAAGAATCTCTGATAAAGGCAAAAATGACACTGTAATTGTACGTCCTCTCATCGTTCAGCTTGATAATGATACGATTGAACAGCACAAGGAAACTTGGATGTGGGATGTTATGAAGATTACAGAAAAATTGTTCGGTAAAGAAAATATCGTAGGTTTTTCCATTCATAAGGATGAAACAAATGTACATTTACACATTATCTTTGTACCCTGCCATGAAACGCAGACCCGTACAGGCGAAACCAAATGTACACTTTCACAAACGAAATTTTTCAAAAATCCGAAACAACTTGCAAGCATTCATAGACTGTATCGCAAAGAACTTTGCGATCAGTGCTATGATATTGAATTGGAGAATAAGCCGATTGAAGAACATCTGGCAGGCTATACGGATTCCAACGGTGTATGGCATCAGCAGGGGCTTACGCCTGACCAGATGAAAGAACTCAGCAGTAAAATGTTAAATTTACAGATTGGAGAATTGAATATGAAATTAAGACAAGAAGAAATGGATAAGTTAGAGCAGGCAATGAAACAGATGCAGGAAGCCGCCAAAAGCAATCAGGCACAGCTTGAAAAAGACAGGGCAGAGTTGGATACCCAGCAGGCTTTATTAGACAATCAAAAGGCTTCTGTACAGGCTCAAATGCAAATGATACTCAATGAAACTGTAAGCGTAGAACAGCTGAAAAAAGAAGCCGCTGAAATGATGGCAAAGGCTTACAGCATGTCGGATGTATGTACTCAGATTATTAATGATGAGAAAAATCTGAATGCAAAATTTCTTGAATTTCTGGACAGAGAAAGTGAACGTACAAAGAAACCTCTTCGGAAGCTGGTTGAAAGTTTATATAAGAAATTTCAGAATGAGCGTAAAGCCAATCTTTCCAGCTGGAATCTGGAAATGTTACGTGTAAGAGAAGAGCGTAAAAAAAAGGGTTATACAAATTCTCCTGAACTCAATATCATTGATACAGATTCATCCATCACAGATTACGATTTAACTATGTAAGAAAAAAAGAGATACCCTTTACAGAGTATCTCAAATAAATTCAGTTGATTTTGATATGTGGTATCAGGTGTTGTACCTCCTTTTTTTGATTTGATACCCTGATTGATACCCTTTGTAATTTGCGGAAAATCAAAAACGCTGAAAACCTTGATTTATAAGGCTTTTCAGCGTTCCTAAGAGCAGGGGATGAGAGAATCGAACTCCCACCAAAGGTTTTGGAGACCCCTATCATACCATTTGACCAATCCCCTATTTTATGAAGAAAAGTGACTATTACTAGTCACATCTCTTTGAAAGGTGTTTGTACCTTCAAAACTACATACATGCTATATCCTAATGGAATCATTCTTTAACCTTGCGATTATTGGTCAAGCCCTCACCCTATTAGTAACAGTCAGCTCCATGTGTTACCACACTTCCACCTCTGCCCTATCTACCTCG
>NZ_JBQKLL010000071.1:0-6344 GCF_052116245.1 Blautia sp. Sow4_E7 | reverse complement strand
TCTGGGGAGGGAAACTCCCCAGTCTGCTAACATAAACAAAGACAGAAAACTGAACAATCTACTGACAGGCGATGAAATCACATCAGTGACAGCTCATGAAGTCACTAACAACATCCATATTTTTCAGTTACCTCTTTAAAAGCCTTTCTGACAGACTCCATGCTTGCCAGATTTGGACTAATTCCAGCAACTATTGCATTGGGATATTTTTCTTTTAATCTATCTACAGCAACATCTGCCGATTCCTGTGAACTTGCTGCCAACACAACTGAAGCACCTTCCTTCAAGAATTTATCAGCTGTAGCAAATCCTATACCACGGCTTCCACCCGTAATGATTGCAACTTTATCATTTAATCTCATTTAAACTACCTCCTTACTTAGTTTCTAGCTACATTATAAGCAAAAGGTAGATTATTTTCTGTGATATCATCACAAAATATCGCAATAAAAAACCCTGTTGCTCACGCACCAGGGTTTTGGTTTATCCATCCGTATTTAACACAAGATTTGGCTTCTATTCAACTTCTGAAAACTGATCTTTTCCAACATTACATAATGGGCATTCAAAATCTTCCGGAACATCCTCCCACTTTGTTCCTGGTGCAATACCACCTTCAGGATAACCTTCCTCTTCATCATATTCCCATCCGCAAACGTCACATACATATTTCATTAGTTTGTTCCTCCTTATAAATATATTAATACACAGCATATATTACTGTTGTATTTGTGTTGTTCTGTAACCTTAATATGTATAAATGCTTTTAGCATTTCCATAATCCATGCAGGTTACAATATGCATATACTTCTTCTACCTGTTCACCATCGCAAAGACAAAAATCTGCTACCGGCTCCTGCCCTGGATTTAACTGTTTTCTGTATATTCCCTGGTTTGTATTTAATGTAATCCACTCAATGAAATGCTCTTCAAGCATTGGATGTTTTGTCTCTCCGACCACGACATGAACATGACTGCCTTCTATCGTATATACAGGTACATGCTTCTCGACAGCAGCATCTGTCACTCCGGCTTTTAATTCCTGCATAGGTTCTCCGCAACAAATTACAGGTACACCCTTATCCTTTATCTTTTCAACAATGTTTCCACAATGCTTACAAATATAATACCTTACTTCCATGCCTTTTTCTCCTTCCATGTGTAAAATTTATAATTCAATTGTCTCCATAATCTTTTTCAATGAATCTGCAGATTCCTTAAGCTTTAACGCTTCCTCGCCACTTAAATTAATAGGTATATCAGACTCAATACCATCTGCACCTACAATAGCTGGCATACTTAACGATACTCCGTCAATATCATATACTCCATGAATCATGTGTGATACAGGAAGTATTGATTTTTCATCTCTCATAATCACTTCGCAGATTCTTTTTACAGACATTGCAATTCCATAATATGTAGCGTGCTTTTTGTTTATAATATCATAAGCACTGTTCTTGACTGCTGTAGCTATTTCTGCCGTGTTTTCCTTGTACTTGTAATGTCCACGCATTTCACACATTTCACTTAATGGAACCCCAGATACATTGGCTGATGACCATGCTACAACTTCGCTGTCTCCATGCTCACCGACTATAAATGCATGAACACTCCTACTGTCCACAGATAAATGTTCACCAAGCTTATATCTTAATCTGGCACTATCTAACACTGTACCAGATCCAATAACCCTGTTTTCCGGAAGTCCTGATAACTTTATGGCTACCTGTGTCAAAATATCTACCGGATTCGCTACTACAAGCATGATACCTGCAAAATTTCTCTTTGCTATTTCAGGAATGATTGACTTAAATATTGCTACATTTTTATTTACAAGATCAAGCCTTGTCTCTCCCGGTTTCTGTCCCGCTCCGGCAGATATGACAACAATTGCAGCATCAGCCACATCATCATAATCTCCGGCATATATTTTCATCGGACTCGCAAATGGAATACCATGACTGATATCCATAGCTTCTCCTTCTGCCTTGTTCTTATCTGCATCGATAAGGACAATCTCTGTAAACAAGCCACTCTGCATCAGCGCAAATACCGATGCAGAACCAACAAAGCCACAGCCTATCATTACCAATTTTTTGAATTAATCACTTTCTTCTTCGTAATAATCTCATCTCCTTAATAATTCTCTTCATGTACTTCAAAATAGCTCTGTGGATGATTACATACCGGACATACTTCAGGCGCCTTAGTTCCTACCACAATATGTCCGCAGTTACGGCATTCCCATACCTTAACTTCGCTCTTTTCAAATACCTGTGCAGTTTCAATATTCTTAAGAAGTGCACGATATCTTTCCTCATGGTGCTTCTCAATCTCACCTACTGCCCTGAATTTTGCTGCAAGCTCAGGGAATCCTTCTTCCTCAGCTGTTTTAGCAAAGCCATCATACATATCTGTCCACTCATAATTTTCGCCTTCTGCCGCTGCCGCCAGGTTTTCCTTTGTATCACCAATTCCTGCTAATTCCTTGAACCACATCTTTGCATGTTCTTTCTCATTATCTGCAGTCTTTAAAAACAATGCTGACATCTGCTCGTAACCTTCCTTTTTCGCTACAGAAGCAAAATAGGTATACTTATTTCTTGCCTGTGATTCCCCTGCAAATGCCTCCTGTAAATTCTTCTCTGTCTGTGTTCCTGCATATTTGTTTGCTGCCATCTCTTTTACCTCCGTTTTCTTTACACTTTTTCAAAATCTGATGCCGGGTGCTTGCACAAAGGACATATAAAGTCATCTGGTAATTCCTCGCCTACATATTCATATCCGCAAATTCTGCAACGCCATATTGTCTGACTGTCCTCTGTTTTTCCAACCTCCTGTGGCTTAGGCTTAATATTATTCTGATAATAATCATATGTTACTGAAGGAACATTGCTTAAAACTTCCATATCGGTTATCTCACCGATAAACATCGTATGTGAACCCAAGTCCTCTGTTTTAGTAACTGTCACAGAAATGTATGCATTTGTACCTTCTGTAATATAATAAATACCATTTGTGCCCCTGGCACACTGCTCAAATGCTTCAAACTTATTGGTATCTCTTCCTGATTGGAAGCCAAAATGTTTGAACAATTCAAATTGTGCCTTCTGACTTAAGACTGATACAGTAAATTTTCCGGTTCTTTGAATCATATCATGCGTATAATTTGCCTTATTTACACAGATACTTAACTGGTTTGGTTCCGAAGCTGCCTGAATGGCTGTATTAATGATGCATCCGTTATCTTTTTCTGCTTCTTTAGCGGTCAATATAAACAGTCCATAACTCAACTTATACATCGCTTTCCTATCCATGCTGTTCCTCCTTTACCTTCTCCCTGCATTTCGGGCAAATGCCTTTAAATGAAATATCATAATCCACAAATTCAATTCCATGAGTGTTATGAATTCTTTCCAGCAAATCCGATATTTGATCCATATCCACATCAAAAATTTCACCGCACTTTATACATCTTACATGGTAATAATTTTTCAATATAAAATCAAATCGGTTCGGTTCATCCGGAACTTCAACCTTTCTTAATGCACCTTCCTCTACCAATATATCAAGATTTCTATATACAGTTCCTTTTCCAATTGTTGGATATGCTTCTTTTATAAATTCATACACTTCATTTGCCGTAACGTGTCTTCTCATTTCGTATACGGTATTTCTTACAAGATCTTTTTGAATGGTATTTCTCCTACTTGTCATTTGTCCTCCTTATTAGGATTAGTTCTTAATAAGGATTATATACCACTATTATCCTGTTGTCAAAATAATAGTAATAATTATCATTATTATAAAAGCTTCCAAACTGAGCATCTTTTACCTGAATAACTATTTTATTTTGCGTTCAAATACATATTCTGAATCTGAAGATAAATCAGACCTAAACGAATATCCGAGTCTGTCAAATTTCTGAATCTCCACCGGATTTTCAATATTATTTTCTGCTATGAATCTGACCATTTCACCACGAGCCATCTTGGCATAGGTACCTTTTGTTACCAATTTATCTCCGGATAACTCACAAAATACAATCGTAATATATCTGTCCTGTGGTGTCAGATACTTTTCTATACATTTTGAGTATTCTTTTGATGCAAGATTAATGATAATCCTACTGTCATCGATTACTGAGCGGTATAACAATTCTCCCCAGTACTCATACAGATTTTTTGCATCTCCAATTCCAACCTTTGCCTGCATTTCAAGACGATAAGGAGTCACACCATCCATTGGTTTTAAAATGCCATAAAACGCAGACAAGATTCTTAAATGATTTTGCAAATACTCAAACTGCTGGATTTCAAACACAGATGGTGCCATATATTGAAATGCAATCCCTTCATATGATAAAACAGCCGGAGTAAGCCTGTTATAAAGATCCATATTTCCCAATCTGTTAAAGTTCTGCTCTGCAATCTTGTCATTACATTTCCAGATAGCTTTCAGTTCTTCTTTTGATTTGCTTTTCATCCAGTTTAATACTTCTGCTGTCTTATCAATATAGACAGGCAGTTCAACCGGTGCTAAGTTATCGGTATCTACAATCATCTTTTTTGCAGGTGATAAAATAATCTTCATTATGATTATGACAATTCCTTAAGCATATTTTCAGGATCATCTGCCGCCTTGACTTTATCATTTGCCTTTATAATGATTCCCTGCTCATCAATAAGATATGTAGTTCTTACTACACCCATAGATACTTTTCCATAATTTTTCTTTTCTTTCCAGACATCATATGCTTCAATAACTTTACGCTCCGGATCTGCTAATAGCGTAAATGCCAGTCCGTATTTTTCTTCAAATCTCTTGTGAGACGCTACAGAGTCCTTGCTTACTCCGAGAATAACAGTTCCCTTCTCAGTAAACTGTGGATAACGCTCAGAAAAGCCACATGCCTGCTTCGTACATCCTGGTGTATTATCCTTTGGATAAAAATATAAGATCACTTTTTTTCCTGCATAATCGCTTAATTTATGCACTTCTCCGTTCTGATCCGGCAATTCAAAATCCGGTGCTTTTATTCCTAACTCTAGCATTTACTATTCCTCCGCTTTTGTATTTTCCACCTGTTTTCTTGTTCTTTTATTACCTGAAATCATTTTATGACCAGAATAGACTGCCATAATCATGCATATCAGAGAGCCAAATGCAAAGTATTTGTGTGCTGCTTTTAACCCTTTATATCCTGTATAAAAAGTTCCAATCATTGTGATCAATGCTCCTACTGACCAATATTTATGTGCTTTCATGTAATTCCTCCATTTTTTCAGTGTATTCAATTCTAATTATACGCTACCATATTCCTATGTCAATTTGATAATAGAGCATTCCTATAAAATTTTTCAAAATATCATTGTCAAAACTATGTATTGTTATCCTTTAATTTTTCTTTGAAATAATTGACAAAAAGCTTGCTTTCAGGAGATTACTATTTAATCTCTTTTCCATCTATATATAGTTGAAATTTATCAGGATTATTGACAACATCATAGTCCTTTCCGTATTCTACAGGTCTATATTCGGCTGTCATTACCGATTCCCCGTCTTCAATATCCTCTTTCCATAAATAGATGTTCATATCAATGCTCGTCGCATATCCTCTGTCTGTGGAGAATTTTGTCGAATGAAAAGAATCATCCTTGTACATCTGCAAAAGTTTTCTTGCAAACGCTTCTCTATCCTCAATATCTTCCCTATTTGCGACCACGGTTATATTTTCATCCCGATTTACAGAAAAAGTTCCAACTACATCTGGTTCGCCTTCTTTATGACTGGATTCAAATTTCCCATAAATACTTCCTGCAGCAATTATCAAGATTGCTGTTCCTGAAATTACTGCAATTATCTTTTTCTTCATATTTTTAATTTCCTTTTAATTTTTTTACTGCGTAATTGATTACTTCTTCCGGTGTGGGCCTGTCTCCTTTAAGTGTCATTTTCTTCCATTCTTCCTGCACAGCCGGGTCAGGATTATCAAATCCTGCATCTATGGCTATCTGCATTTCTCTGCGTACTTCTTCTGGTGTTGTGTTATACTTTTCTGCAATCTTCTCATATATAGTTTTCTCTCTCATTCATTTTCCTCCGATATATAAGTGGAATTATATCTTGTTCTATAAAATCAATTTAGCATATTTCTGTTGGCATGGAAAGAGACTTTACAACTTAAAATTGGATAAAAAGGACAAAAAAAGAAGAGCAGCTTGCTCTTCCCAGATTGTAGACAAAGCCCTGCTTTTGCAGGGTTTTGCTATTGTTGGAACCGCTTTTCTGATATAATAAATATCAGAAGGGCGGTGTTTTTTATGATGACGAAAAATGCA
>NZ_JBQKLL010000070.1:0-6462 GCF_052116245.1 Blautia sp. Sow4_E7 | reverse complement strand
ATATGTCCCCTGACGAATTCGAAAAACTGTATGAAAGGGTGAATGTTCTGCCGGCTGCTTAGCTGGCGGAACCTCTCATTTTAATCTGTACTAAATCTTGACATAAGACCACTGTACTCTTCAGCGCATTCATCTTTTGTACCCATACCATGGGAGCATCTGCTTTCAGTTGCTCCGTTATCCCTTGCTGCACCGCCATTTGTTTTATCAGAAGTTCTACCATCTCATGTGCTTCTTTATCTATCATGTTCAAATGTTCATTTAATTTCCCGGATAATACCATCGACTGATAGTACCATGGTTTATGCTCTTTCAGATAGCTTTTTCTTAACATCCCATACTTCCCGTAATTCGCCGTTTCTTCCTCCAGTACAGCTAAATCCGGCAAGTAATAGTCTCCATGTAAGGTATAAGTTAATCCGTTATTCTCATCATAAATGTACTTTTCCATATTCGTTTTTACCTTTCCATATTCCATTTCTTTGTTTTGCTATTTATTTTGTCCTCTTCTCGCGCAGACACATTTTGTTTGGCTATTTCAAGTCTTTTCAATATGCTCTGTTCTTTTTCCGGCTGTTCTTTCTTTCTATTTTCAAATTTTTCCCTCTCTTCATCTTTTCGAACTGCCAGAAACACCGTATCTTCACCCATGACACGAACAACCCGGTCAAACATAATTGCTATACTTTTCAGCATCGCGTTTTCCTCTTGAAGTTCCTTATTTTTCTCAATCAATATACTATTTTCTGCCTGCAATGATTTTTTCTCTCTTTTCAAAATTTTAATTTCTATACGAGCATTTGTTAGCTTCTGTGTGACCTGTTCAACTCTTACAGCCAACGATGCAATTTTATTTTTCATGCGGATAAACAATGGCTTCGCCTTTTTCTCCCGATAGGAAGAAGCTAATTCCAAAGTCCCTGCCTGTGGTAACTGCTCTTCTATTTTTTCCTTGAAGTCCGCCGTTTCAGCATTCATGCTATCTATTATCGGTTTTAAATTTTCAAGTCTTTTTTCGTGCTTCTCAGCTTCCTTTTCCGCATGATCAGCTCTATCTTTAGCTTCTTCTACAGCTTTTTCCGCATCTGCTTTCGTCTGCTCCAATATTTTAATGTCAGCTCTGGATTCCACCATCTGTCCAATCAGGCTTTCATTTTGCACTTTCAGGAGAGCATTTTCCTTTTCCAGAGCTTTTACTTCCTCTGATCGCATCTTTTTCTTGTAATCATAAACCGACAAATGTTCCTCATGTGTACCTTTTTTCTCCCACTCAATACCATGCCTCTCCATAACACCAGCAAGCACTTCTTTTTCATGATTGATCCATTGGTTCCATTCTGAATCATGCTTTGTTCCACCCTTAAATCCGAGTGAGGCCAACGCCTGTTTCAATGATACCTTGGTATCCAATCCTTTTCCCTTCCAACCGGATATATAAGGCACAAAATCAATATGCAGATGCGGAGTGGCTTCATCCATATGAAGATAACAATTAAACACCCGTAAAGTCGGATTCCGCTGCTGAAAGTCCTTCATATATTCGTCAAGTATTTTAGCAGCCATTTCTCCTTCTGCCGTATCTGATGACATATCATCTTTATTTCCAATCTGGATAATCATCTCATGAAATAATTTCTCCTGTTTCCCCTGACGGATTTTCTCATAGTAATCAGTAATCTTACGGTCATTTCGTTTTTGTACTGCATTATATCTTTCTATTGCTTCGTTAAACAGCTCATGGTAAACCTTTCGGAGATTCTCATCATAATATTTTACATTCAGATGCGTTCGGTCAGCATCCACGTTCTCTGCAATAAAAGCTCTTCGATTATGTGCAAGAGACCCTGCGCCCATCATTCCACTGATTGTTCTTTTCAATAAGCATTCCCCCTTCCTTTTCTAATAGAGTAGTGCCGGATACGGCACATAAACTTTATTTACACCAGTTATGGCGATTCAAAGTATTCTTCGCCGGATACGGCGGTTTTATTACTTTTGTCAAAAGTAACGCAAAAGCACTTTCGACAGCCGTTCCGTCCATCAAAAGTACCCTTGCGCCCTACCGGGGGTACAAGACGTCTGAGGGACGTCTGTTCTGCACTGACCGAAGCGGAGCGAAGTTCCTTTCCTCCCTACGGTCGGTGCAACTTCTCCCAGTTATATCCTTGCTCTGATATACTCCAGATCACCACGATAAGGTGTTCCTACCAGATACCAGTTCCGGGCAGCATCCATTTCCATTCTGGTCTCTACCCATTTACCATCTACCAGAACTTCCAGACACTCTCCGCAGTAAAATCCGGTATCAATCCATAAATCTGCTGATAACAATCCATACCTGTCATTGCTGCTGTTATATCCTAATCTTCCCTGTCTCATAGTTGAAATCTCCTTTCACAATCTGACCAGAAAGGATGCCCCGAAAAAAGGCTCCCTCTCTTTGTCAATCCTTTCCGATTTTATTTCCGAAGCCTTGCCTTATCTGCCACTGATACAGGAGCGTGTCACGCCCCTGTCATAAGGTGATCAGAAAAAACTACCATCGAAACTCCTCCTCTACTCCTCGCCTGTCCAGATACTCCTGTCGGGCTTTCTCTCTTTCTTCCAAAGTGGCTGCGCTTTTCGATTTCCCATACAATTCATGCATCACCAACGCATCCAATTTCTTTTCCAATCCCTGCTTAATACTATTCTCCAGATTATGATTTTCCATCAAATGGTATTGTAAAAGCTGGTAAAACAGCTCAAACGGTATCTGCACATTTCTCATTGGTATCTCCTTCCTGTGACGGTTCTGACGATTGTGACGCTGTTTTCAGTACCGTATCTGTACCGGAAATAACCGTCATATCGTCACTTACCGTCATTTCATCTAACAACTGCAACGTGATCATACTTCCTTTACTGGTGTGCTTGTTAGAGTACCGGATTTTATATTCTTCCAGTAAATCCTCCACTGCAATATTCAAAGCTCTGGTAAGTACATTGGCTTCCATCTCAATACCCGTAAGTAAAGCCGACAGCTCTGTAGCGCTTCCTGACCACACTTTGCTATTCTTTATCAATGCAGCTACTGCATCAAGCAGAGGATTTGGCGGCTTCTTCCATAACTCCACATCATTTTTCACGAATTTCCACAGACAATGTTCCCGATCAAACTGCAGATAAATTTTCTGATCCTGCTGATCACGTCCGGCAACTTCCAGCGTTGCCTTATTATCTGTTCGTTTCTCTTTTTCCATAACGAAGGCACCATCTGCAGCTCCCAGCAGGCCATTGGTACCGGAAATGCGTTCAAAGCTATCGGAAGAATCCAGTTTTCTTGTATGATGTACCAGAAGAATACAAACACCATATTTGTCACTGAATGCTTTTAATCGTGTAACATTCTGGTAGTCATCCGCATAACTGAATTTATCTCCACCGATTTCCTTTACCTTCTGCAGTGTATCAATAATAATCAGCCTTGCATCTTTATTCCGCTCTACAAACTGCTCCAACTGCTCTTCTAATCCGGTATTCAGAGTTTCTGCTTCAACTGCAAAATAAAAGTTCTCACTGTCCTCAACTCCGAACATCCTTGCCAACCGTTTCTGTAACCGTTCTTCCGTATCTTCCAGAGCCAGATAAAGTACTGCGCCCTGTGTGACCGGATAATTCCATAACGGAATTCCTTTACTCACATGGTATCCAAGCTGTGCCATAAAAAAGGATTTTCCTACCTTTGGTGCTCCCACAAACAGGTAGGTTCCGTTGTATAACAACCCTTCTACCACAGGTTTACTGGGTGGATAAACCGTATCATACAGTTCCGTCATAGATTTTACTTTCAGTGCATGAGGGGCACTGTGCCCCACCATGCTGTTACTTTTCGTCCTATTCCCGGAATTTTGCTGTTGTACCTGTCTCGTACTTTCTGGTATAATGTTTTTGTCAGTTATTACGGGCTGTTTCACATCTGCGCCAACATACTGGAGTTCCTTAGCGAGCGGGCCAGGCGAGCTTAGTAACTCCGTATGCAGAGCTGATGGGCATGAAACAGTCTGTTTTTCATTTAAACGCTGCATTCCGTTTTCCTCCCTTCCTCTCGCTGAGCATTTAACATCTCCGCCAGTTCTTTCTGCTTTGTTGGATACAGATGCCCGTAAGTATTCAAGGTAACACGGATATCCTTGTGTCCAAACCGTTCCTTGATCATCAGCGGCTGTACACCATGATCGATCAGGTACGCTGCATGGCTGTGGCGAAGGTCATGGACACGGATTTTTTTCAGATGATGTTTTTCAATCACTCTTTTCATTTTGTGCTGTACTGACTCAGCCACAATCGGAAAAATCCTGTCATCTTCCTGAAGTCCATAAAGCTTGTCCATATACTCTTTTAATTCCTTTACCAGAAACTCTGGAATATCAATAGTTCTGATTGACTGCTCCGTTTTAGGAGGAGTAATAAAGTCCTCTTTATGCTTCCGATAATACGTTTTGTTAATCCTCAACCGATAATTTACCGTATCAATATCGGCTTTTGTTAAGGCAAGGGCTTCGCCGATTCTGGATCCGGTCCAGAAGAGCAGTTCAAACAGAACATAATATCTTGCGCCAGGTTCTATCTGAGCGATAAATGCGTTATACTCGTCTATCGTCCAAAACACCATTTCATCTGCATCCGGTTTTCCCATACGCACCATCTTATCAAACGGATTTTCTGCCAAATCATACACCTTGCAGGCATGGGTAAATACTGCCTGAAAATGCTTATGAATATCGTTTAGATAGGTTGGTTTATATCCCATTGATGTAATCTTGTTCTGCCACTGGATCAGTTCCGGAGCTTTAAAACTATTCATCGGGCGATCAGCAAAATAAGGAAAAATGTGCTTTCTGAATACATCCCGTTTGTTATAAACAGTTCGTTGTTTAATCATATTTTTCTTATCCTCCAGATAGATTTCAAAGAAGTCTTTCAAGGTCGTATTTAAGATGTTTCCCTGAGAAAGCATCTGTCTCTCCCATTCTTTCGCATCCTTTTTTCGCATAAAACCACGCTTCTTTTTATGAATTGTTTTCCCAGTCCAGTCCTTTACTCTAACCTGTGAAGTATAAGTTCCATTTTCTTCTCTCGTAATTGACATCCAGACACCCCCTATTTTTCTTCCCCATATAATGCTTCGGCTCCGCCATAGAATTTTTCTTCCCAATAGCGTCTCGGCAATCTTCCTGATACCGTTACATAACCCTTTTCTCTTAGATTATCGTTTAAACCTTTGATAATCTTGTATGCAGTTTCTTTTGCTACACCAAGAGTAGCTGCGACTTCATCTGCATATACCATTGTTTCTCTTCTTGCCATTATTCATCTCTCCTTTCATTGGTACTCATATGTGTACCATGTATTGTTATTATATAGTACTCATTTGTGTCCGTCAAGTGGTTTTATTGTCTTTATTTTTTTCACACAAATTAATCATTCTATGATAGAATACAAATGTGTACCCGTCATTGAAAGGAGATGCAGCCATGACTACAGGGGAAAAAATAAGATATTATAGAAATCTTCGAGGAATGTCGCAGGAAACCCTTGGGGAATTATCCGGCATTCACTATGCCACCATAAAGAAATATGAACTCGGTATCCGTAATCCAAAACCGGAACAACTCCTGAAAATATCAAATGCTCTGGGAATCAGCATCAATGTTTTTCTGGATCTGGATATATCCACTGTTTCAGATGTTCTCTCTCTACTGTTTAAAATGGATGATGAAATTGATATGAATATATCTGCAGATAAAAAGGAAGACGGAGCTTATATTCCATCTTCGGTCAGAATTTCTTTTGACAATAAAGAACTAAATAAACGATTATGCAAATATCTGGAAACAAAAGAACTGCTAAACACTGCGCTGGAAAAATATCAATCAGGCAGTATAGATGAAAAGCAAAAAAAAGAACTGGAAGATCTGGAAAAAACGATAGATGAGATCAAACAATCTCTGATAGACAGTAACCTTGTAATCCGTAAAGGGACTTCCGGTATCACTGTGAAGATTCCTCAAATATGATTTCATAAAAGAAATCCTTGCATATGTAGCCATTGTAATAGAAATGTAGCCAAACTGTAGCCACTTTAGGAAACTGAAGTGGCTGTTTTTCTGTCCGAAAATAAATTTTTACACTCTACTCATCGTAAATAACTCCCTCTATTTTCTATTTCCGGGAAGCAGAAAAACCCCAGAAACACGAGGTTTCTGGGGCATCTTACGTAAGCGCCAAATATTCCTGCGGATTTTCTAATCTTCTGGATTCCTCTATAATTGTAGATGAAAGATATTTAGACTATTTCACTACAATCATGGAGGATAGGTTATGGCAGCTACTCGCAAAGCCCCTGTTCCAATGGCTGAACAGATCAGGCTTATCAATGAATGTCGCAAAAGCGGCATGACAGATGCTGACTGGTGCCGT
>NZ_JBQKLL010000069.1:0-6713 GCF_052116245.1 Blautia sp. Sow4_E7 | reverse complement strand
GATGTACAGGTTTCTTTTGTCTTGCCATAATAAAAGGCCCTCCTAATGATATTTATTGTATCATAGAAGAACCTTCTAAACATTATTTTACAGAAAAAGTTTCATACTCTCACTCTTTGATTGGACCGATGAACACAAGTTTAAAACCGGCAAATACTCTTATAAAGAGGCTGTGATCGACGAATTGGCCACAGCCTTTCCCAGTGAATATCTGACGAAAATATCGATACAAGTGTTTTAACCCTGCCGCTTCATCGCGTTTCCTCCGCACTGCCTTTACATTTCTCATAAGCAAATAGCGCCGCTCCCAGCGCACCGCAGAGCTGCGCCTCATCACAGATATAAAGTTTAGCACCAAGCTTCTCTTCCAATGCCTGGATGATACCCCGGTTCTTCGCCACACCGCCGGTCATCATATATTCGCCTGGATGATCCTTTCCAAGGCGGGCTGCCAACGCGCCGACTTTTGAGGCAACTGACACATTTAAACCGTGGATAATATCTGCCACATCCTTATTCTGTGCCACCAGCGACACGACCTCCGACTCTGCAAACACCGTACACATGCTGGAAATCACGATATTATGCTTCCATTCCAGCCCTTTCACGCTCATTTCCTCCAGGGAAAGTCCCAGCGTTTTCGCCATCATTTCCAGAAAACGTCCCGTTCCGGCGGCACATTTGTCATTCATCAGGAAATTTTTCACGGCTCCCTGCCCGTCGATGCTGATCGCCTTGATATCCTGCCCGCCAATGTCGATGATAGTGCGGACATTCGGATTCAGATAATTTGCGCCCTTGGCATGGCAGGTAATCTCCGTGATGCTGTCATCCCCGCTGTCAATGTAGGATCGTCCATATCCGGTCGTATCGATCCGCACAATCTCCTCTTTCTTAATTCCCGCTTTCTCAATCGCCAGATCCAGACTCTTCTCGGCGCTCATCATCGCACCGCCGCCGGTCGGAATAATCATCGTCGATTTAATTTTTCCATCCTGATCCAGTATGACCACATCAGTACTTGTCGAACCGCTGTCGATTCCCGCTACATAAAAAATGCCCGACTCCATCTTCTTTCTTGCCTCCTCACTGATACCTTTTCCCGGATCCATATCCTCTGATCCCTCGATCGTCTCCTCAAATGCCTGAATGCGCGTCAAAAGCTGCCCCGCGCTCTGGCTCGTAAAATCAGTCTCAATCTTAAGGAGCGGAACCTTGATATCCCGCTTGATACTCGCATACTCAAATCCATAATAATCACAGAACTTGATCGTGTGATAAATAATTCCCTTTAAATTCGGATCCAGATACAGACGGTTTCTGCGGATCGAACGGTTCATGCGGAAACACGGCATCTGTCCCAGCAGGACGTCAGCGTAAGAAAGAAACAGCTCCTCTTCCTCCATATTCCACATTTCATCCTGTACGACCGACAGTTTCCGACCACCCGTACAGGTCAGATTTTCCACATCCATCTGGATATTGTCCCGGATCATATCCTCCAGAATGCCGCTGACCCGCACGCCCAGCACACCAATGTACGGCTCCGTGTTCATTTCCGGCGTAATAAAGGACTTGATAAAAGCGCGTTTATCAAACACTTTCCCGGAATATGCCTCATATGCCTTTTTAAGCCTCCGGATCGTGCCCGCAAATTTCACTTTTTCACATTCATTATCATCATGCGGCAGATCCAGCATATATAAAAACTTACATTTTCCCGTGCTCTCCACGATATCGTAAACGCGCCGCATCGAATCGCAGCAGTTTACCAGCACCAGCTGTTCAACCTTTCCTTCCAGCACTGCCTGAATGACCGATTTTCCAAAGCCGCACAGATTTGCATGTGCAATTTGATCCGACTGTTCGAAATTTTCCGGCATTTCCTCCAAAACAGAACATTCTTCTCCAAACCCTCGGAACAGCTCGATCGGGGTGTACTTACAGACGTAATAAATCATGCGTGTTTCTCCTCCTTGCCCTTTTCCAGCATTTCCACAAACGCCTGAAGCCGCGTCGATACCTGACCGTCGCTGGTATTGGCGGGGTTGCAGCCGTCACCGTCGAGAATCATCGTCGGAAGTCCTGTTTTTTCTAAGGACTGCTTAATCAGGCTGGATGCACCGATCGTTCCCTTACAGCCCCAGTGGGCAAATAAAACAGCACCATCCGATTCCGTGATTCTGGCAAGCCGTTCCGCTTCCTCAATTCTCTGTTTCACACTGCCATTGTAAATGCAGTAGACCATTTTCTCTGCCATCGCCTCATACGGGTCTTCCGCATGCATCTCCTGAAAACCATCTGCGATGAAATCACAAGCGCGGATGTGCATTTTCTTACTATAATTAAAAATATCCTTAACCGGCTCCTGTAAAAATGGCATGATGTGCATCCAGATTACCGAAAGACCATCTCCCCTCGGTGACATCCGCACATCGCGCAGAAGTTTTTCCGTATAGGTAACCGCCGTTTCTGAGCCAGCCATCAGATGGCACATAAAAAGCGCATACAATTCATTCGTCAGAGAGGTCACCGGGTCATGCGCACACCGCAGGGCAAGCTGTTTTTTATAATTCGCTGCCGCTTTCCGGCTGTTATCTACCGCACTCCGCACTGTTTCCTCCGAAATCCGTCTGTCCGTCGTCTCCTCCAGAAACCGTTTCAATTTCCGCAGCTGATCCGCCACATACAGAACCGATTCCCGGTTTTTCTCATACGGAACATCAATATAAAAGCCTGGACATTCAAATTTATCCTTTAAATACGGAAACGTCATCATATTTCCATCACACGCAAGGTTCGTATAAATCATGCAGTTCGGTTTTGGCAGAATCCCCGTCAGCGCCGCCCCCAGAAACACCCTGTGGTACGAACACATCGTCTCCGGAAATCCTTCTTCCTCCGTTTTCCGAAGAAACGTCTGCTCACACTTCGTTCCCGCCATAAAACAGGACATCGCCTCCACTGAGTACGGCGTCAGCCCTGCCGCCATCACCAGCTCTCCCGGCACAAATATGCTGACCATCGCCGCATTCTCCGGTTCCGACAGCGACTGAATGATATTTTTCATAACCACCCGCGCCACATACTGTCCCGACGACGGCAGCCCCCGATCCGGCAAAAACTGAAGCTTCTTTTCCTGCAGGCGGTATCCCGCAAGAAGCAGCCGACGCGCTTTTTCCGGATCCTTAAGCGCCTGGCTGCTCACCCTATTTCCAAATTTTTCAATTACATCCATTGTTCTTTCTTCCATTCTTTTAAGTTCATTTTTCTGTCATATCGCCCTGATGCAGATGGATATAGTTCCGCGCCTTTGCAGGCAAACGGACATTCTTTATTATAGTCAGTGGGATGGGAATTGTAAATATATCGGATATGAAATGCGAAACAGCGGGGGAGAAGAACTTTACGCCTGTGACAAAATCATCTATATTCCAAAAAACTGAGCAAACAACCACCGTAAACGATGAATAATCCACCGTATTGCCCACTGCCCCCTTGGTATCCTTCTCTTTAATGAAAAGTCTAATCCCCCAGCTATGCTGGGGAGAATGGAATAAGTGGAGACGGTGAGGACAACAAAATAAAGCCTCCTGTGATATGATGAGAATGGTGTCGCAAGCCAAACTCAAAATCAAAGGAGGCGGTCCAAATGGACAATAGAAGTTTATCACATACCCGATGGAAATGCCAGTATCACATAGTATTTATACCGAAATACAGAAAAAGAATTCTGTATGGAAGATTAAGAGAAGATGTGAAGGAAATCATAAGTACATTATGCAAGTACCGAAAAGTGGATATTATAGCGGGTGCAGTATGTAAGGATCATGTACATTTAAGCGTAGCAATTCCGCCGAAAGAAAGTATTTCAGATTTTATGGGATATTTAAAAGGGAAAAGCACGCTAATGATTTACGACAGACATCCAGAGTTGCAAAGCAAATGGGACAAAAGAGAAATGGAATATTAAAGTAGCTGTATTAATTCCATCAGTTTTATTTGGATTAATACATATTATAGGAATGGATTTTTCCATTATAAGGAGCCTGTTGGTTCTTATTGCAGGAACAATGGTGGGAATAATGTTCTCAATGGTTGCTATTGAAAGTGGTTCTGTTTGGAACAGCGGAATTGTCCATTCACTTTGGAATATTTTAATTATTGGTGGCGGTTTATCAATAAGCGAAAAGGCAGATGAATATTCGGTTATGACATATGTACTTGATTCAAAAGACTTTGTTTTCACTGGTGGAGAATTTGGAATTGAATCATCAATTATAGCACTATTAGGTTATGTTATAGTTACTTTAGCAGCAATATGTATGATTAAGAAAAAAGCAAAAGTGTAATAAGTATCAAAAAACAAAATCCAGTTTGTTGAACTGAATCCGAAAAGCATTAGGGCGCAGAGGAGATAGAATCCTTTGCGTAAAAGACTAACGAACATATTTAATGAAACATCGGAACCATCTTCTTTTTGTTGTCTACCTATAATAACGATTGGAGTAGTCGATTATAGACACTGCAATCAAAAAAATCTGAAAATATATTTATCAACATTACATAAAAGTGTGTAGATGCACATAAAATGGGAATACATATTGAAATTCAGGTCGTTCTGTGATAGAATCTCATTACTAAAAAGTGTGCAGATGCACGGAAATGGGGAGTGTAACGATGGAGATTAAAAGAGACGCTTACCTACAGCAGCTGATCGAGCGAAAAGATAATGGAATGATAAAGGTGATTACCGGCATTCGTAGATGTGGCAAATCCTTTTTGCTGTTTACTATCTTTAAGAGATACTTACTGGAGAACGGCGTTGATGTTGATCATATTATTGAAATTGCATTGGATGGTATTGAGAACGAGGAATTAAGAGATCCCAAGGTATGCTTCAAGTACATCAAGGATGCCATGAAAGACGACGGGAAGTATTATCTCCTTTTGGATGAAGTGCAGCTCATGCTACGATTTGAGGAAGTGCTGAACAGCCTGCTACGCATGAGCAATATTGATGTGTATGTCACCGGAAGTAATTCCAAGTTCCTGTCCAGCGACATTGTGACCGAATTCCGTGGCAGAGGTGATGAGATTAGAATCTACCCTCTCTCCTTTGCAGAGTTTTATTCTGTCTATGACGGCGATTATGATGATGCCTGGGATGACTACATGATCTACGGAGGATTGCCGCAGATCGTAAGTTTCCAGAGCGAACGACAGAAAGCGGACTATCTGAAGAACATCTTTGCAAATGTCTATCTGAAGGATGTTATTGAAAGAAATAAGATTCAGAACGTGGATGAGATTGGGATTCTGGTTGATGTGCTTGCATCTGCAATCGGCGCACATACCAACCCTTCAAAGATTGCCAATACCTTTGCCAGTGAGCGCCAGATGACTTATGCTAATAAAACCATCTCCAAGCATATCGACCATTTGACAGATGCCTTTTTGATTTCCAAGGCAAGCCGATACGATATTAAGGGCAGAAAGTATATCGGTGCAAATCTGAAATACTACTTTACTGATCTGGGACTGAGAAATGCACGTCTGAATTTCAGACAGCAGGAGCCTACTCATATCATGGAGAACATTGTTTATAACGAGCTGCTGATCCGTGGCTACAATGTTGATGTGGGTGTCGTGGATATCTTCGATAAGGATAAAGAGGGCAAACGTGTTCGCAAGCAGTTGGAGGTTGACTTTGTGGTGAATCAAGGAAACCAGAGATACTATATCCAGGTTGCATATGACATGACTTCGGAAGAAAAACAGACGCAGGAGTTCAATTCTCTGCGTAATATCCCGGACTCTTTCAAGAAGATCGTCATTGTAAATGGCAGCAAAAAGCCTTGGAGAAATGATGAAGGTTTTGTCATCATGGGAATGAAGTATTTCTTGCTGAATGCGAATAGTCTGGAATTTTAAGTCGATTTGAGTTGTTGCTGTGGTGTTGTTCTATTTCAAAAAAGAGTGAAATGATATAAATAAGGCCACGGCTGATTTCATGTTGGAACAGCCGTGGCTCAGTTTATTTTTTTATCCGTACAAACGAGACTGTTCCGCAGATTATGTAGAACAGACAGAGTACGATTCCGATAGTGAGAACATCAGATGCATAATTACCAGAACCACGAACAGGAATATCACTTGATTCCCGGAAGTCTTTCAGCCATTTTGTTAATGTGCTGTATCCGATGCCAAGATTTTCTGCACATCCACGTACTCCGAGATCTTTGTGATCCTGATAGTACTGGACTGCATCAAGTTTAAATTGTTTGTCATGTTGCTTTGCCATATGAGATCCTCCTTCAGCATGCCTCTATTGTATCATGCTTATGTGTATTTGGAATTTCCCAGTCATCACTGGGAAGAATCATGGCGCAGGAAAACCTGCCGTCGCTGATCACACTTGAAAAAATATGTACAGCTTTGGGCGTGACATTATCACAGTTTTTTCAGGAAGGTAATTCAGAGAATCTGACAGAAAAACAGAAAGAAGTTTTAAGGATATGGAATAATCTGAGTACAAATGAGCAGGAAACAGTGATGTCAATGCTGCGTGGTCTTCGGAAGTAGAAGAACAGTTCGAGTATATTAAACTGTATCCCTTGTCAAGGACATTTTGAATTAGTGTAGTGCCTATTTTTTAGACACCTACACAAAAGTGATATCCCTGATTTTGGACATTCCTTTGTTTGGTTATC
>NZ_JBQKLL010000068.1:0-7128 GCF_052116245.1 Blautia sp. Sow4_E7 | reverse complement strand
GCATTTCACAGATCCTAGCATCAGATCTGTAGTAAAATGCTGGCGTCTATCCTCTATGATTATGGCAGATTTTCGGTGGAAGTTAAATCCACCCTGTTATTAGGCGCTTACGAAAAATTGAAGAGGTTTCATAAATTCAGTGAGAGAGGAAAGCCCTACGATATTATAGACGCTAGAATTTCAAATTATATTATTGAAAATAATAATTTGATGATTATATCTGGAAAACCTTTCTATTATGTGGGCGGCGTTTATCGTGAGGATAAAAACGGAGTAATGCTTAAAACCCTTATTCGAAACTGTATGGTTGAAGAATTGCAAACTGCTCCACGGATAGATAGAGTGTACAGGCTGCTTATAACAGATTTCCAGATACAACAAGAACCAGATGAGATTAATCTTTATCCGAAAGAATGGGTGAATTTTAGAAATGGAATGGTAGATGTTAAGACTGGGAAAATATATGAGCATTTACCGGAGTATAGAGCTATTAGCCAGATTCCACATGATTATAAGCCAGGTCTAAAGATTGAAGACACGACTTTTTATGAATTTATCCAGAGTAGGATTCCCGATAAAGATAATCAAAAGATGCTGCTTGAATTTATGGGGATGTGTCTTTTTTCTGAAATATTCTTTCAGAAATTTATGATTCTGACAGGAAAGGGAAATTGTGGAAAAAGTGTAATTTTAAATGAGTTATTGAGATTGACAGGAATAGAAAATGCGTCTGCGATACCTTTGCAGAAAATTTCTGATCGTTTTACAACGGCAAAGTTACTTTACAAAACCGTGAATGTTTGCGGTGATCTGGAAAATGCTCCATTAAAAGACACATCCGTGATTAAACAGTTGACAGGCGAAGACCTGGTGCAGGGCGAGTATAAGGGTGGAGAGATTTTCTTTTTTAAGAATCGTGCAAAATTTATATTCTCTTGCAATGAGCTTCCGCAAGTTCTGGATGACCGATCAAATGGGTTTTATCGACGATTACTTATTATTCGTTTTAATGACGAGGGGGCATTTATTCCAGACCTTGAATCAAAGTTAAGTGATGAAAAAGAGGTTGAAGCAGTTATATCTGGATTGGTTGAGGGGGCAAAACAAGCCCTTGAACGGGGGCAAATATACGAGTCGGGGGCAAACCTGGGGGAAATTACGCGAATGAAAATCGAATCTGATACGACAGAAGCGTTTATAGAAGAATGCTGTGTTCGAGATCAAAAAGCCAGGGTAAAACGTCCAGATTTGCTCTCTGCGTATGAGAATTTTTGCAAGGAAGAAGAACGCGAACCATTGCGAAAAACCGCATTTTATAAGGCTTTGCGGACAAAAGGTTATCGAGAAACGAAGGTACACGGAACGGTTTATTTTTCTGGATTGGAATTAAAGTTTATGGAGACAGAAGAAAACCCATTTTTATAGGTGGTAGTAAAAGGGGCAAACATTTTTTAATTTATCACATATGTAAAAAATGAAATATAAAAAGAATTTTGAAAAATGCACCCCTTTTGCTACCAGTGCATTATTAACTACAAGGGTTCGACCTTGTGTCGAGGAAAGGAGAACATTGGATTTTAAGCAAGAATATTTTTCAATTTGGCAAGAAGTTTGGACGCTGCACAAAAAATATTTTGGTATCCAGCAACAGGACGAGCAACGCTGGCAGCAGCTTGACCAGGAGTGTGCGGAACTTGATAAACGATATGCAGATAAGCCAGAACGAAAGTTTTTGCAATCGTTACTGTTGGCTGTTTGCGCGGAGCTGGAAAGGGAGAGTAAACATGGACGATAGGGTTAGAGCGGAGCCAGGACACAGGCTCGATAAATTCACACAATGGAGCAGGGACATAATAGCAAATAACAAGCGTAAGAGTGGGACAGGAAGCCCACCACAACGCACAGAATTGACATCTAAAAAAAGAGAAGAGGTGATAAAATGAGCAATCCTAAATCGAATTTTCCAAATGCACAACAACCATCCGTGAAGCCTGGAGAGATTAGTTCTATGGTTAAAGGATATGAAACATTGTGGGAGTTGCCGCCAGTGCGGAAAGGAGAGGTAGAGCTAGCAAAACAGCGTATTGCAGAATATTTTCAATTTTGCCAGTCTGCGGATCGTAAGCCATCTGTTGAAGGGCTGGCTTTAGCGTTGGGGACTTCCCGGCAGAATCTATGGTTATGGGAGCAAGCTGGTGATGAGATGGGAGAAATTGTGGCACGTGCCAAAGCTCTAATCAATGCCATGCTGACAGACTTTGCAATGAATAATAAAATCCCTTGTGTTTATGGGATTTGGCTCCAAAAAAATCATTTTGGGTATACTGAGGCGATAGTTTTAGATACGCCACATAATAAGAGCAATGTGCCAACGCAGACCGCCGCCGAGATCGCAGCCAGACACGCCGCCGCCCTGGATGTGCCGGACATGGAACCGCCCGAACTGTAATATATGGGCTAACTGCTGCCGATTTGTCACAAATATTGTCATAATCGTGCGTGACAGATGGCACAAAGCCTTATAAATAGGGCATTTCAAAGCACGAGAATGATTTATTCCGAGAAAAACAATACATTTTCATGGCTGAAAAATCAGCTATGAACAGGCAGCAGGAACGCCCCCGGAGGGGGGATATATGCCGCCCATCTTGGGCTGAATAACCTACCCTTCCACTCGCGCAAATAAAAAAGGCTTTTAATATCAAGCTCCCTCAAAATTTTTCAAAAAACAAAAAAGGGGGTGGCTAGTACGGACACCCCTACAACCTACACAATAGTAAGCATTAAACGCCCGAATTTCGGCTTTTGCGTCATAGATGGACGGATTTACCATTGAACGCAGAAACCACGAAATTTAAGCGAAATAAGCAACCAATTAACAGAGATTAAAGCAAACCTAAGCATTTATTAGGCTAGAAAGGAGATTGAAAAAATGACGATTGAAGAAGCGGCTACGGAACTAATGAAAACCTATTCCCGATTTGGGGTGGATAAAAAAGAGTTAATCCGAATGATGAAAAATGGTGTCCGAAATTATGATTTGACAGTTGAAAGCACATTTCATGGTCTTCGTATGGTGTTTGGTGAGCAGTTCGGCATATCGGAGGTATTTACTCAAAAGGATATTGCCGCAATGCTCGATGTATCAGAAGAAGAGGCAGTTTTGGAAATTGAGGCAGCGAAAGCACAGCTGATAGAGCAGGGCGAGGACATTTCACAATACATCATTTCGGAGCCGCAACGCCAGAAGTTTATATTATCACCACAAAAATGGACAAGTTGAATTTGAAAGGAGAATAAAAAGAATGAATGAAAAAAAGTATTTTAAAGTAATTACAATAAATTCCGAGCGCGGAGTCTGCGAAAATGGACAACCATATTATTATAAAAGTGCAACTGTTAACTTTTGTGGAAAGCTGGCAAGGGCTTTTTTGCCTGAGAATATGGAAGTTAGACCTTGGGATTTCGTGAAATTAGGATTTAGTACACGTCAAAGCCGTGATGGTGGTGAAGAAATTATAGCAACTGTAGTTGAAGTTCTTAAACCAGAAGCGAAAGGAGAATAAAAAATGGCGAAATTTGACAATTATCGAATCATACTGAAAGATTTTAGAGCGGAATTTGAGGGTCTGTCAAGTAAAAAGAGTAACGAGATCAGTAGTGCAAGAAGCAAATTCAAAGAATCAGCCTTGCCGGATGAATTAAAAAACATTTCTGCCGAATACGCACCACTTCTGGAATCTTCCAGGAAGAGAGCGCTTGCACGACTGGACGGCGTGACCGCTTCCATGCGTGGTCGAAACGAGGGAAAATTTTTGGCGGGATTTATCAACACGAATCTTCTGGAAAAAATGAACATTATTGCAAATGCGAATATTCAGCTGAATGAAGAAGAATTAAAGGATATTGCAAGAGAATGCATGAAGTCAAAAAGTGATTTTTGTTGTCGGAAACTGTTGGATATTGCAAAAAAAAGTAACTATAAAATGACTTTGCCGAATGAATACGCAGCAAATCAGGTGATCAGCGAAACTCACAACAAGATAAAAGAAATTATTCAAAAATATGATGGCTCGACTAAACACGATAACCTTACAACTGGTGACATGGTTAATATCAAGCTATCTGTGAATGGACAGTTTATTGACAGACTAGAACAGAGATATAATGAGTCTACAGTTGAGGATATTACTATCTCAAGAGTTGATCCAGTGAAGTATTATAGAGAAAAACAAGAAAAATCTAAAGAAGATATAGAGATTGTCGAGGTAAGTGATGACCTGGGGATTAGTGCAAAGCCAGCAGGTGCGACTTCTCTGGCAAGTCAGTTCGCAAAAGAGTATTCAAGTCGGATGCAGCAGTCTGGTTTTAGCGTAAACCCAGAATTTGAGTAAACAAGAGCGTTTCCCGGTGCTGGCAATCTGGTGCCGGGGCGCAAACAGGAGGGCTAACTGTGACAGATCAAGAAGTTATTGAATGTCTGGCAACTGAATTTTGTTCTAAACATTATCAAGTACCGCGCGGACGTATTGAGAAAGCTTTTCAACTCGCAAAACAAGAGCTGGGCGATTCTATGAACGCATACTATGCGGTTCAAACTCTGCTAGTGAATATGCTCCGGGATGATTCAAAACCAATCTGGAAAATCTCAGAGCAGACAGAAACTGCCATGAGAAAAATTCTAAGTCAATAAAAAGAGAACCCCGGTTACTCTTATGCGTGCATTGAATAACCGGGGGTCCTAGAAAGGTGATCGTTATCTACTGAATATTATAGCACAAATAGCACAGAAACGCAATAAAAAAGACCACTCCAACGAAAGAGCAGCCCTTTTTATTCGTTCATTCAAGGAAATGAAACTATCCTTTTTGTGTAGATTTATGCGCGGGGAGAGTTCGGTAAAGTTCCACGCAGGCGTTAACCTATTTTTAGAATAGCACAAAAAGAACAAATGTTCAAGTACTTTTTCTCTTTATTAGGCTTGATTACTTTTTGCAGTCCTGCTCCATGCGCTGATCTACAGCTTTTTTAATATAGCCGTTTATAGATTCCCCGGCGGCTTCTGCTGCCATTTTGATTTTTTCATATTTTTCTTTTTGAACATCAAGTGGAATGCGCTTAATACTTTTTTCGCGATATTTAGTATTTGCTTTTTTCTGACTTTCAGTTAATGGCAAAATAACACCTTCTTTCAAATAAATAGGGGCGGTAATATGGCAATACCTTTCCCACTGTACTGTAAGTATAACATAAATAACAATATATGTACACATACAAAATAACAAAATATGCGTACACATATTTGTGAAGAATGCCAATTGATATATGTGTACGTATGTACTATACTATAATCAGTTCAAGGGAACAGAACAGCGAAAAGTGAAAATGATGAGATCGCAAGATATACCAAAGACACTGACATAATATCGGGCAAGGGTAAGCAAAGACACAGGAGTTGTCGAGATTGGTTTAAGACCTGCCGGGGCTGATCGGGATTCCCAGAAGAGAAAGGAGTGTATATACATGAGATACGATTTAAGCAGACTTATGACAAAGGCGTGGAAGATTTACCGCCAGAATAAGGAAAAGGGTATCAATTTCGCTGAAAGCCTTCACAGAGCATGGCTTTCCATAAAGGCTGAGAAAGTAAACAATAGTCGCATTGCAGAAGCCAAAAAAACGGCAAATATAATCGAGCCTGTTAATACATGGGCTAGGTGGAAAGAACTCGGATTTGAGGTTGTTCACGGAAACAAGGCATTGTTTAGCACAGTGTTGATTTGGGGAAGCCGGGGAGATGGTGCTACTTATAAGGCGAGCTTTTTCGGGGAATCCCAGGTGCAGCCAATATGACAGTAGAAGAGGTTTTGAGATATATTCAGTTGGCAAGCTGAAAAGCATATATCTTAACGCATAATGGCGTTGAGTGGCTTCCAGAATACGAGGGAGAGCTACAACAAATAAATCAAGAACTTGCTTTACTTCGTCCTTTGGTGGATGCGGAGCATGCTAAAAGAAAGGAGTTTGAGAGATGTTCACAGCAACAGAAGCAGTATTAATTTTCTTTTCTGGTGTGATGTGTACCATTCTGTTCCAGATCACACATGATGGAAAAGGAATTTAATAAAAATGCCCTTGCCAGAGCGGCAACTCCGACAGGGGCGCGTAACCCGGAAACAAGCAAATCACAGGGCTACAGGGAAAAGTATATCATTCCTGTTAGCCCCTAGCAAGAATTTTATGGAGGAATGACAATGAACGGAAATACAAAAGATGTAAATTATCAGCCGTTAGCAAGTGAGATTATTGCAGATCAGCAGAAAGAAGTTGAAGAGTTGAAATTGAAACTGCATAAAACGGAAGAGCTAAGAGATTTGTATTATACCCAGAAAGCTGTTGCTATAATGCAGCTTGATATCATTAATTTTATCTCACGTATATATTCTGAGGAAACATTGACATTTATATATGGATTTGTGAAGAGTGCCTATAAACATCAGATTGAAGAGGAACAGGAGATAGAAAACGATGGAGAGATGTGATTTAACTCAGGTTCCTTGCAGAAAAGCAATTGCAGAGATTGTAGCGGAGAATAAAAACAGATATTTCTTGCAAAGAACTTATGAAGTTGCAAAAATTCTTTTGGACGGAAGCAAAGAAGAAAAGCTTATGAGCATGTCAGAAGAAGACCAGGCGAGATTCTTTTTGATCTGGAATATTTTGTGTGTGAATGAAACCGATGAAATTAAGAAGATACTTAGCTTTTCAGATTGTTTGGCAACCATGCGATTCAGAAAAAGAGCAGAGGCACAGAAGGAGTAAATATGGATTACAGAAAAGAGATTATTGAATTGCTTAACAAAATCCAGTCAAGAAGAGTTTTGCGTTATATATGGATTATTGTATCTGATGTTTACCAGGATATTGTCACAGAAGGGACACAAAATGAAAAATAGCATGGATTACAAGAAAGAAATTAATGAGATGATAGAAAAAATTACAAAAACAGAAAATATATCGTAAGCGATGAATAACCACCCGTGTACGACTCCCAGGAGACCTCAGATAGGAAGGTCCCCTCGATTTTCAGGTAGTATTTTTTCTGTATCTGTTATTCCTGAACAGTTT
>NZ_JBQKLL010000067.1:0-7152 GCF_052116245.1 Blautia sp. Sow4_E7 | reverse complement strand
ATAAACGCTGAAGGCATCTAAGCGTGAAGCCCCCCTCAAGATGAGATGTCCCATTCGAAAGAAGTAAACCCCCTTGAAGACGACGAGGTAGATAGGGCAGAGGTGGAAGTGTGGTAACACATGGAGCTGACTGTTACTAATAGGGTGAGGGCTTGACCAATAATCGCAAGGTTAAAGAATGATTCCATTAGGATGTAGCATGTATGTAGTTTTGAAGGTACAGAACTTTAACGGTAGCCGGTTGGTTATCGTTTTTTTTATTGCCTAAAACCAAACGAACAATTGGGGGAGAATCGAAATGGGAGAGTATATTTACTGAACGAAGAAATCCCACGAGCATTTTTCTGTATATATGATGAACTGCAGATATTTTGAAAAGTTCTCATTTATCTCTTGCATTATGTGCAGATATGTAGTAACTTAGTATCTACCTCGCTGTTATCACAGAACAAACATTCTGTTTTACAGCCTGGAATGAAGGAGGAAATCGATAAATGGAAAACACAGTAAGGAAAGGCGGATTCCGGAAGAAATTTCTGGGAGATAAGGCCTTTTACAAGATGGTACTTGCAATCGCAATACCCATTATGATACAGAATGGTATTACCAACTTTGTCAGCCTTTTGGATAATATTATGATCGGCAGAATTGGTACTGAACAGATGTCTGGGGCGGCAATCGTGAACCAGCTTCTTTTTGTATACAATCTCTGCCTGTTTGGAGGCGTATCCGGGGCGGGGATTTTTACCGCACAGTATGCGGGACAGAAGGATCATGAAGGAGTACGCCAGACATTTCGCTATAAACTGTGGCTGGTAATTGTTCTTACGATCATAACCATATTGATCCTCACATCAGCAGGAGAAACACTGATCGGAATGTACCTGAAGGGAGAAGGCAGTGCAGAGGCCCTGGAAGCAACCAGCAGATATGGAATGCAGTATCTTTGGATCATGTTTCTTGGTTTGCCACCGTTTATGATCAGTCAGGTATATTCCAGTACACTTCGTGAGTGCGGAGAGACTGTACAGCCTATGAAGGCAGGTGTTACCGCAGTACTTGTAAACCTGGTTTTTAATTATCTTCTGATTTATGGAAAATTTGGCTTCCCGGAGCTGGGGGTAAGAGGGGCAGCTGTTGCGACTGTCCTTTCCCGTTATGTGGAGGTTGCCATTGTGATCATCTGGACACATACCCATACAGAAAAGATGCCTTTTGCAAAAGGACTTTACAGTACTCTTAAGGTACCGGCGAATCTGACGAAGAAAATTCTGATCAAAGGGACTCCGCTACTTCTCAATGAGACTCTCTGGGCGGCTGGTATGGCAATCCTTACCCAGTGCTACTCGGTGCGTGGACTGAATGTAGTTGCAGCCCAGAATATTGCCAATACCATCAATAATGTATTTAATGTAGTGTTTATTGCACTGGGAGATTCTGTCGCCATTGTGGTAGGCCAGCTCCTTGGTGCCGGTGATATGAAGAAAGCCAGGGACACAGATAATAAGATGATCGCTTTTTCCGTAATGTGCTGTACGGGAGTGGCACTGGTTATGCTGGTAGTGGCGCCATTGTTCCCTAGATTGTACAATACCAATCAGGATGCCAGAGAACTGGCGAAATATTTTATTATGATCATGGCAATCTTTATGCCGCAGAATGCTTTCCTGCATGCGGCTTATTTCACCTTGCGCTCTGGTGGAAAAACAATCATCACCTTCCTGTTTGACAGCGTGTTTGTGTGGTGTGTCAGTGTGCCGATCGCATACTGCCTCAGCCGCTTCACAGGGCTTCATGTGCTGGCTGTTTTTGCCCTGGTACAGGTGGGAGATATTCTGAAATGTATTGTGGGATTTGTGCTGGTTAAAAAGGGCGTGTGGATGCAGAATATTGTTTCTGGAAAATAAAAAGAGGAAGCTCATATTCATAATGTAAAAAGACAGAATGAGAATTTTCTTATTAGAAATAACCAAAAAATGCTTTCGATTTATCTAAGTGCAATTTAGAAACTGTGCTGATAAATGGAAAGCATTTTTTGTTAAAGAGAAATCAATTTCCCTGTCCTTGTCACGTCATACCCAGTCTGTCCCTGAAGAATGGTGCGGAAATCCTCAGAACGTACGATTTCCAGAAGAGCAGAAAAGCCAGGCTGGGAAAGAGATTCTGTTTCCATGACCAGATACATGGGAAGGGTTTTCAGTGGAAGAAAATCCAGAAGCCCGGACTGGTGTGCGGCATATTCTTCTCCCAGTGCGGCGTCAGCCTTGTGTGTGGCAATTGCTGCAGCTGTGGAAATATCGGATACCAGTTCCGTATGATATCCGGTTACCAGAGCTGGTGAAATTTTTTCGGAAAAAAGAAACTGATCCAGATAAATTCGCGGTGTACTTCCTTTTTCACGGTTGGCGATCTTTATGTCCCTACGGAGTAAATCCTTCAGATCTTTCAGGTTCAATGGATTACCAGCAGAAACGTAAAGCCCTATGGAATATTCATAAAGGCATAAAAGAGACAGCTGTGTGCCTGGCACAAGGCTTCGGATATGCTCCGGATCCAGACTTGCACAGGCAATGTGAGCCTTCTTAAAGTAAAGGGAATAAAGGCTGTTGTAGCTGTTCATAAAGGACTGAAGAACCGGAATTCCCTGGGGATGAATGGACATCTGGCTTACCAGAAGCTCAAGAGCCGGGGAAAACTGGCCGCAAAGGATCAGTCCGCTGGAGTGGAGCAGGTAATCACGCTTCAAAAGCGAGCTCTCAGGAGGCAGCTCTGGAACCTGCAGATTTCCGTTTACAGAATTTAGCGGGGCTGCGTTTCCCTGGACACCCTGGGCTGGAACAGTATTCCCGGAACCAGTGCGCTCCAGGTATTGTTTCAGCTGCTGTTCACTGATACGGAGCTGTTTTCCCACTTTGGAAGAGTATAATTCACCCCGCTTGATCAGTTCATAGACAGTTGTCTTTTTAATCTGAAGCTTGTCTGCAATTTCCTGGGCAGTATATAGTTTATTCATCAATTCCCACCATAACGTTGGTTGCCTTAATAACTGCATATGCATCAGAGCCGACTTCAAGTCCAAGTTCCTCTACTGCTGCACAGGAAATGGTAGCGGTAATAATATTTCCGCCTCCGATATCGATTGTGACAATAGAGTTTACAGCTCCTTTGTTGATATTGATCACTTTTCCTTTTAACTGGTTGCGTGCGCTTAATTTCATGTTCGAATCCTCTTTTCTCTATTTTATGAAAATAATTTCTGATATTGTCTGCAGGGAAAGACAAGGTTAATGTTCAGAACCTGCAGTATTTTCTTATCATAGCATGCAGGATAAAAAATAACAAGACAGGCTGACGGTAAAAATATATAAAAAATTTGGTGAAAACTAAAAAGAAATTGTATAAATGATGCATGGAAAAATTGACATTGAAAATGAAATTAAGTATAATGAATGAAACTGAACAAAACATAACGAAAACAAACAAAATGGAGGCGCATGAAATGAAAAAGAGAGTTTTTGCAGCACTTATGGCTGGAGTTATGGGCACTATGATGTTCGGAACAACTTTAATATCTGCTGAGGCTGAGACTCCAGAACTGAAAGGTGAGGTTTATGCATTTATTGCTGCCAGCCTGAATAACGCTATGGAAGAGCTTCAGAAGAATTTCAATGAGACCTATCCGGATGTTGAGATCCTCTACAATGCAGACAGCTCAGGCACACTGCAGACACAGATCGAGGAAGGTGCACGCTGTGATATCTTCTTCTCCGCAGCTACCAAGCAGATGGATGCCCTTGTGGATGAAGGAATTGCTGACAAAGACACTGTAGTAGATCTTCTTGAGAATAAAGTTGTTCTGATCAAACCAAAGGATGGCGAGACCAAGGTTACTGGTTTTGAGAACATTACAGACGCTGCAAACCTTGCACTTGCAGGAGAGGATGTTCCGGTTGGACAGTATTCCCGTGAGATTTTCGAGAATCTTGGAATCACAGATGAAGTAAACCAGATGGAGATCAACGAAGGTAAGAACGTTACAGATGTACTTGCATCTGTAAGTGAAGGCAGCAACGAGGTTGGTATCGTTTATGCAACTGACGCTGCATCTGTAGCAGATTCTGTTGATATTATTGCGGAGGCACCGGCTGGAAGCCTTCAGACACCAGTACTTTATCCAGTTGGAATGGTAGAGGATAAAGAAGCAAGTGATGATGACAGAGCAGCTGCGGAAGCATTTCTTGAGTATCTGCAGTCTGATGAAGCACTTGCAGTATTTGAGAAATATGGATTTGCAGCTTATGTAACAGATGAGCAGTCTGATGAGGCTGACGCTGCTGAGGATACTGCAGAATAATTTCGGACGGCTGGCTGTCGTAAGAAATGATGGTTACATATGACTGGATATGGTTACTGTTCACACTGTGGGGCAGTAACCATATTCGTATCAACAGGAAATGTTAGATAGAAAGAAAAAGGACAATAATATGGGAGAATTTCTCAGTGAGATAAACTGGAGCCCTTTGTGGATTTCCCTGAAAACAGGCGTGGTGGCAACTGTGATCGCCTTTTTTCTCGGGGTGTTCTGTGCCAGGAAGATCATGAAACTGAAGCCAGGAGCCAGAGCTGTTCTGGATGGAATCCTGACAATGCCTCTTGTCCTTCCGCCTACAGTCGCTGGCTTCTGCCTGCTTCTGCTTTTCAGTCTGAAGCGGCCATTTGGAAGCTTTCTTCTGGAAAATTTTGATATTAAGGTGGTGCAGACATGGACTGGCTGTGTGATCGCGGCTTCTGTGATCGCTTTTCCTCTGATGTACCGGAATGCCAGGGCTGCTTTTGAGCAGGTAGATGTAAACCTGATCTATGCAGGAAGAACTCTTGGAATGAGCGAAGGCCGGATTTTCTGGAAAGTGATCATGCCTGCAGCTGGACCGGGAATTGCTTCCGGTACCGTACTTGCTTTTGCCCGCGCCATTGGAGAGTATGGTGCGACTTCCATGCTTGCCGGCAACATTCTGGGAAAAACCAGAACCGTTTCCGTGGCCATTGCTTCGGAGACTGCGGCCGGAAACTTTGACATGGCAGGTTTCTGGGTAGTGGTGATCATTTTGATCTCATTTTTGGTAGTGGCAGCGATCAACATTGTTTCCGGCAGAGGAATGCAGACCAGAAGGTGGATATAATGGCAATTGAACTTGATATTCAGAAAAATTTCAAAGGTTTTTCCCTGAATGTGAAACTGAAGGGACAGGATGGAACCATGGGAATCCTGGGTGCTTCCGGAAGCGGAAAGAGTATGACTCTTCGCAGCATTGCCGGAATTGAAACCCCGGATTCAGGAAAAATCATTATTAATGGGAAAACGGTTTTTGATTCCCAGGCGAAGATCAATTTAAAGCCCCAGGAGAGAAGAGTGGGCTATCTGTTTCAGACTTATGCCCTTTTTCCCACTATGACGGTGGAAAAGAATATTGCCTGTGGTTATCGGGGAAACAAAAGTGAGCTTTCCCAGAAGGTGGCAGATTACATAAAGAGATATCATCTGGAAGGATTGGAGAAGCATTTGCCTTCCCAGCTTTCCGGCGGTCAGCAGCAGCGTGTGGCCCTTGCACGCATGATGATCGGGGAGCCGGAGGTGATCCTTCTGGATGAGCCTTTTTCCGCGCTGGATGGTTATCTGAAGGATATTTTGCAGAGAGATATGCAGAATTTCTTAAAGGATTATAAGGGTGACATGATCATGGTGACCCACAGCAGGGACGAGGCTTATAAGTTTTGCAATCAGCTGACTTTGCTGCACAATGGAAAAGAAATCCTCACTGGTGAGACCAGGGAGATTTTTGAGGATCCACAGTATCTGGAGGCTGCCAAGCTTACTGGCTGCAAGAATTTTTCTGCTGTTCAGAAGATGGGCAGTCATGAGCTTTATGCCCTGGATTGGGAGCTGATGCTTCGTACGGAGCAGGAAGTGACAGAAGATATTACCCATGTGGGAATCCGGGGGCACTGGATGAGACCGGCAGAGGCTGCAGGGGAGAATACTATGGAGGTGCAGGTGGAGGAATACATTGAGAATACCTTTGAGCACCAGTATCTGATCAGCAATAAGGCGGCGAAGGAGAGTGGAACCTTGTGGTGGATGTGCCAGAAAAAGAATTTCCAGGAGACACCGCAGGAGAATGTTCCAAAGTATCTGTATTTTCCACCGGAGCATGTGATGCTTTTGAGAAAATAAAGTGGGCAGCTCTGAAAAAAAGAGTTGGTTATAAGAAGGAATATGAGACAGCCAGGATGATCGTGCTGTTTCATATTCCTTGTTTTATGTATGTTTGTAGTTGACTAAACTCTATACATGAGAACCTGGCGACTGCCAAATAACAAGCAAAATATATTGGATCTGAATAATCACTGTTTGGGACTAGAAATTGACTACCTGACTGACTATGTAGTCAATCCTGAGAAAAGACAAACGCCAGAACCCTTGATTTACAAGGCTTCTGACGTCCTAATAGCAGGGGATGAGAGAATCGAACTCCCACCAAAGGTTTTGGAGACCCCTATCATACCATTTGACCAATCCCCTATGTTTTGTTTCTGTTGCAATTATACATACAAAAGGTACAGTTGTCAAGGCAAAATTGACAAAAATTTGTATGGAAATAACTAAATGTTATTGTTCACTCCGTGCCCAGTAACCTAAAGTTTATATATGGAGCTGGGAACATAGAAAAAGCGGCAGCTGACATACATAATAGTAACCTTTTATAAAAAAGCAAGCGGAGATGGAGGGATTTGAACCCTCGCACCGGTTGCCCGGCCTACCGCATTTCGAGTGCGGACCCTTCAGCCACTTGGGTACATCTCCACGACATTTTCCATTATATCGGGGAGAGAGGAAAAGGTCAATCTTTTTTTTGTAATAGGAAATTCCATTAGAATTCCCTATTACAAAAAAAGCCCTACCGGGCAGGATCGCACTGCGGCGGAACAGAAGAGGTCGCTCGAAGCGACCCGCCGCAGGCGGAGAATCCTGCAAGCAGGATTCTTCAGATTGTAGACAAAGCCCTGCTTTTGCAGGGTTTTGCTATTGTTGGAACCGCTTTTCTGATATAATAAATATCAGAAGGGCGGTGTTTTTTATGATGACGAAAAATG
>NZ_JBQKLL010000066.1:0-7367 GCF_052116245.1 Blautia sp. Sow4_E7 | reverse complement strand
AAAGGGTTCACATGGGAACGGTGTTTAAGAACAGGGTCACGTCTTGTGTGGGTGTCCGAAAAAAGGGTACTACACTAATTCGTGTGTCCACTGTTATGGGTACATTATAAATGACGCTGACCCCTCTCGGGAAAGAGATCAAGAAAAAGCTGATTGACAAAGACATGACACAGGTGGAGCTGGCAGAGCAGCTTGGTGTGACGAAACAGTACATCACAAAGATCATAACGGGCACCAGGACTGGGGACAAGTACCTCTGCCGGATCGGTGCCATACTGGATATTGATATAGCCAAATTTGCAGCGTAGGAGGGAGATAGATGGCAGGACTGGCATATGTATCCCTGGAAGAAGCTGCAGAGCTTGAGGGGATAAAGTATAACACGTTAGTACAAAGGATAAGAAGAAACACTTCTTCTTATGATACAAAAGCGGAGACAAGAGACAGCGGAGGCAAGGAGATGACACTGGTGGCAGTGAACAGCCTGTCAAAGCTGGGACAGAACAGGTGGAAGGAGCGTGAGAAGCTGAAAGAGATGGCAGAGACGGCAGCAGATCTTCCGGAAGAGGAGACAAAGGGACAGGAGCCCTGGTACGTCAATGCAGACTATGAATGGTTTGAACATCAGTACAAGACGGAATACTACAAGGCCACAGAGCTGGGGAATGTGATCCGGAGGTTCTTAAAGGAAGCGGAGTCGCACAGCAGAGATCTGACCACATTCACGGAAGAGTTCGCCCGGGAGAATCTTGACAAGAGCGGCAGGACGTTCCGGCGGATGGTCAAGGACTACCAGCAGGCAGAAGCCTGGGCAGCGAAACTGAGTAAGGAAGACGGCTACAGCTACGATCACCTGATGGTGCTGGCACTATGCCGGAAGCCGAAGAGCTGCGGACTGTTCCCGTCCATACCGGCAGACATGAAGCAGGCAATCAAGAACATCTGGTTCAATGAAGACTTCGCAGTCAACCGGAGGACCAGACAGGATCTGTACGAAGTCCTGGAAGAGATCGCAGTCAATAAGGGGTGGAAGAAGCTTCCTTCCTACCAGACAGTGGTCCGGTACATCTCATACCTGATGGATGACGAGAACCTGAGGAGCGCATTCGAGTACCAGCAGAAGGGCATCCGGAAGTGGAAGAATGAAAACATGGTCAAGCGGGCAAGGGATACCAAGAGCCTGCAGGTTCTTGAAATGCTTCAGGGTGACGAACATACCTTTGACCTGTGGGTGATGTACAAGGCGAAGAACGGAAAGGAGTTCCCGATCCGGCCGAAGCTGGTCTGCTGGATCGACACCAGGAGCCGCATGATCCTTGGAGACCTTATCTGTAAGGATGCGGACAGCCAGATCCTGAAGGAGAGCCTGATCAAGCTGATCTATGTGGACCTTCCGGGACAGGTGCCGCGTTATCTTTACATAGATAACGGTAAGGATTACACCAGTAAGCAGATGCTCGGCGTTGACCGTAAGGATCGGCACAACCAGGAAGCGAAGGATGAGTTCTTCGATATGGAGTTTGACAGGCCTACCAGAGGGTTCTACCACGATATGGGGATCGAGGATGAACACATCTCCATGCCTTATGAGCCCTGGACAAAGGGACAAATCGAGAGGAGTTTCGGTACGGCGATCGAGAAGTTCTCCAAGAAATTCGCGAGCTATACCGGAACGCTGACGGGATCTAAAACGGATGCCAAGGTCCCGAAGGAGATCAAAAAGATGGCGGAGCAGGGAAAGCTCCTTACCATGGAAGAGTTTTACGAGGAGTGGAAGAAGTACAAGGAGAAGTACATCAACAGGACGCACAGGGGACTGAGGAACGCTGGGGAAGAGTTCAAGAAGCCACTGGAGGTCTTTGAGAACGAAGAACGCTACATCAAGGCAGCACCGCCGAGAAGCTTTGCGATCATGGCTCTCATGAAGTCAGAGGAAGCACTGGTGAACAATGTCGGCATCAAACGGTTCGGGTACTACTACATGGATGATGCATTGCTTCCATACATCAACCAGAAGATCCACATCAAGGTGGACCCGTATGATGTGACCAGCATCTACTGTATCAATAACAAGGGCGGACTCATCTGTCAGGCACAGTGCCAGGAACTGCTCCAGTTCGGCAAGGCATCGGACGAGACACTGCAGGAACACAGGAAGATGCAGAGGCGGCAGCTGAGAGCTGTCCGGGAAGAACTGGAAGAAGCAAACCGGCCCTTTGACGGGGATGAGGATGCAGCCCACAAGGGCATGGTCGGCGGTGTGAAGCTGACGATCGGAAAAGACGGTAAGAAGAGCAAAGTGGTGGCAATGCCGACAGATGAAACTTACCGGAAAAACAAGGAGTTCAGGAAACCAAACGAGTGTGAGTACATGAACTCACAGGCAAAGAAAGCCCTGGAAAGGCTCCAGAAGATGGGGGGCGCGTGATGTGGAGAAAATCATGGGATGGACCGTTCGGGTCATCTGGGCTGCGATCTGGATCACGGTACTGGCCACGTACATCATGGCCGCGGCAGTATTATCGCCCGTCCTGTTTCTGGAACTGTTACGGGATGGGAGATACTGATCAACATAAATGTCAAAAATAGGGATTGAAACAAGAAAGGAGCGTTACATATGGCAGAAATGAGAAGTTTAGGAGGCGGAGTGGTTACAGATCAGCAGCCGTCAGAGCTTGCGTTGAGAGTGATCAGGAGATTGAAGGAGCTTCGCTGTAACAAGGCAGAGCTTGCGCTACAGATCGGATGTAGCCGTTCTATGGTCAGCCAGTACCTGGCTGGAAAGTATAAGAGCGATCCAGCTACGATAGAGACCGCACTGGAAGGATGGCTTCAGGAAGTCGGGGAGCCGGAAGAAGGGCAGATGGAAGAGGAAGAAGCAGAGCTGCAGGAGGCAGAAGAAAGTATCCCGGAGAAAGTGGCATACTTCGCATCCAGCGATTATCTGAACGTGATGGCAGTGTGTCAGAGCTGTCAGGAGAACATGGGGCTGGGCATCGTAGTCGGGAAGTCCGGATACGGCAAGACACATGCACTGAAGAAATACGCCAAGCTTCCGAGAGTGGCATACCTGGAGTGTGATGACACGATGGGAAGCCGGGACCTGGTAGAGGAGATTGAGGGGTGCCTTGGCATGGCAAAGGCATCCGGAGGCACCATCCACAAGAGGGTTAGCCGGATCAGGGAGTTCTTGAATGTCAACAGCGGATACCTTCTGATCATCGATGAGGCAGATAAGCTGATGAATAAATACACAACTGCCAAGATGGAGATCCTGCGCGGGATCTTCGATCAGGCAGAGGTGGGGCTGGTGATCGCCGGGGAACCGAAGCTTGAAACGGATCTAAAGACTGCGCTGGCACGTTTCGCCAACCGGGTGGACTTCTACTACAAATTACATGGACTTGATGCAGCGGAGCTGGGAAGATATCTGGAAGGATGGGATCTCGCAGAGGAAGCAGCAGCGGAGCTGGCAAACCGGGCATTCCAGTCCAGAAACAGCTGCTTCCGTCTTCTGGACAGAACACTGAACAACGTGCTCCGCGTTCTGAAGGAAAAAGGGGAGACTAAGGTGACACTGGAGATCGTCAGGGAAGCATCCGGCATGATGATGCTGTAAGGAGGATGGAAGAATGAAGAGATTAACCTATAAGATTGAAGCAACCGAAAACGGATATACAGAGAGCCTGAGTCTCCTGGGAACAACGGTCTCCAAGACCTGGAAGAGAACAGACACCGGAATGAGATGCGAGGAAATTGACCTCTGCGAACAGCTGGAGAAAGCCGGAATTAATAACGAGGACTTTTTAGACGGGATTTACGACTACCTGGATGAGTCAAACCTGGGGCTGGATCTGTCAGACTTACTGAGATAGGGAGGGAAAATCATGGAGAATATTACAATCAGCATCAGAGGAAAGAACGCAGGCGTGCAGGCGTCAGCGATCGTGAGAGCATTCTACAAGACAATGGCGAGGATGGAGGACGGCGGCTGCCATGTGCAGCTTGCCACCAGCCACATTGACGAAGGAGCCGCCACCACAGGCGAGATCAGCGTTCCGGATTTCATTTCCGAACAGGAAAGCAGAAGACGGTTCGCAGGAAGGAGATAACATGGCAGGAAAGAGGATTCCGAAGCATAAAGTGACCATCCGGACCCTGTGGGGGATTGCAAAGTCCCCGGAGCTTCAGCTGGGAAGCGAAGAGCTCCACCTGGTCGTGCAGGCACAGACCGGCAAGGATTCCCTGAAGGAGCTGACCGAACCGGAACGCAGGCGCGTGGCTTACGTCCTGGGACAGATGAAGGAGTCGGCATCCGGAAAGAGGAAGAGACCGGTCGGCATGACCGGAAACGCCACGGACAACCAGAGACGCAAGATCTACGTGCTGACCAAGGAGCTGGGCTGGGACGACAACCCGAAGCGGCTCTCCGGGTTTATCCGCCGGATGTTCAAGGTGGAACGGGTCGAGTGGCTGAATTATGAACAGTGCAGCAACCTGATCGAGGCACTGAAGAAGATGATCGAGAGACAGGAGGCGGCGAGCTGTGAATGATTTTCGGGTTACGATCCGGGCAAAGAACGGCAAGATCGGCATAGATGCCGAGGGTGAAGTGATCGTCCTGGAAGACCTGGCGACCACCTGCGGGATCATGCAGATCCTGGCGGGTGAGATGGCACTGAAACAGGGCAGAAGCCTGGACGACGTGAAAGACGCCATGCTGGACATCCATCTGGCAGCCATGCAGAAACTGATGGACGACCAGGCAGAGAGGGAACTGTGGGATGAATAGATTTCTAAGGACAAAAGGAAGGAGAGACGATGGCAAAGAAGAAATACAAGCCAATGACCAAGCGGGAAAAGGAAGAGATGAAACAGATCCGGAAGGAACTGAGAGAGAAAGGCGTGATCCCGCCGGTCAAGAAACGCCTGAACCGCAAGGACTACATAGAGAATACAAAAAACAAGTGGAATGAGCCGGGAGAGGGAAACTCCTGGATCTATCTTACCAGGGCAGTTTCCTGGGTGATGGGACGGGTTGACCATAAGGGCAATGTCCATCCGGAAGCAATCGGGGCGGCCAAGGTACTGCAAGTAGCTATGAAGATGCAGGAGTTCACAGCGAAGCTCAAGGAAGAAAGGCGGGACCGGTACACCACCGGCGAGCTGTATGAGTATCTGAAGGAAACGCTGGAAGAGTAGCCAGCAGAAAGGAGCACAAACATGGTGCAGAAGAAAATGTCTACCCACGGGGCAGTCAACATCCCGGTGCAGATGCGCCGGAGCATGGGGCTCCAGCCCAAGGATGTGATTGAACTGGAGGAGAAAGATGGGACGTTGATCCTGCGTCCCAGGGAGATCCGGTGCGCGTTCTGCGGAACGGATGAGGATGTCCTGAAGCTGAAAGGAAAGGGGATCTGTGTCTCCTGCCTTGAAAAGGCACAGGAGCAGAAAGGAGAAGACAATGAAGATTGATCTGAAGACACAGACCAGCGGACAGCTGGTGGATGCTCTGGTACAGCTGGACAAGCTCCGCCTCCAGACTGCCAGGAGCATTGATATGTACAAAGCGGAACTTCAGGCCAGGGGCGTGAGCATCATGGACGACCGCAACCAGCAGTACATCCGCTTCTATGGTGACGGAGGCAGTGCTTCCATCACAGACAAGCAGAAGCTGGATCTCACCAACCCGGACCGCTTGCAGAAGTGGCTTCCGGAAGGCGTATACAAGAAGAATGTGTCAGAGACTACGGAAACCAAGTACAAGCTGACTGCTGGGTTTGAGACTATGCTGAAGTCGGTTGCGACCGGGGACTACACCTTCGAGATGTCCCTGGAGGATATGATGGACCAGCTGCACATTGTCCCGGATGATAAGCAGCGGAAGCTTCTGCTGAAGAAGCTGACTGGGGAGTTCGAGAAAGACCGGAAGACCCTGAACGCCGTGTTCAAGACCGAGGAATCCTGGGAAGAAGAACTCTACTACATCCACCGGATCAAGAGAGGCGAGCTGATCCAGAAGTACCTGCCGGACGATATGCTGGACATCACTATAGCGGAGCTGAAGAAGTGCATCACAGTAGACAGCTCCCTGGCTATCGGGCTGGACTATAAGACGGAGGACTAGGGCATGATAGAACCAAGCACAATAAACATCCTGATCATATGTGTCACGATCGTGACACTGGCATGGATGGGTGGAAAGAAAGGATGATTTTAAAATGGCAGCAAAGAAAAAGTTATTTTTGATCGCCGGACACGGCGAGGGAGACCCGGGAGCGTGCAGCATCTGGGGACAGGAAGCAAACTATACCAGGGAACTGGCGAAGCTGGTGAAGACTGCGATCGGCAGCCGCATGAGCGTGACATTGTACGATACTAACAAAAACTGCTACGCACAGAGCAAGAAGGGCAACGTCCCGGCCTACTCTGATTATGACATGACTGTTGAGATCCATTTCAACGCGAAAGCCAAGGCGGATCCGAACGGGGATGGAAGATTCACAGGTGTGGGCGGATACATCCACCCGAACAATGCAGGGCGTTCCATTGCAAGGGCAATCGTTGACAGGGTGGTTGCCCTGGGCTTCAGAGAGTGGCTTCTGGATACCAGTACCGGGCTTCTGAACCTGAACAGGGCACAGGGGCAGGGAGCCAAGTATTTCCTCCTGGAGACTGCCTTTATCGACGATGGGGATGATATGAAGTTCTATACAGCCCGCAAAGAAATCTTCGCCCAGGCGATCGCGCAGGGCATCCTGGACGGTCTGGGAGTGAAGAGCACAGCTACACAGCCGAAGGCGGAACAGTATTACCGTGTACGCCTTACCAAGGACGATGAGAAGAGCCAGCTCTTCGCAGGAACCAAGGCGGGAGCCCTGGCGGTGTGCAAGACCAAACCGGGATACAGCGTCTTTGATCCGGACATGAAGTGCATCTACACCAACAACGCGAAAGGCTTGCAGGCATCCACACTGAAGGGACTGAGCGAGAAAGAATGGATTAAGAAGGTCGGACCGCTGTACACCGCAGATGAGAAAACCAGCGGTATCCTGGCCTGCGTATCCCTGGCACAGGGTATCCTGGAAAGCGGCTACGGACAGACAGACCTGGCGCAGTCTGGAAATAACCTTCACGGCATGAAGACCAACCTCTCCGGCAACACCTGGCCGGGAACCACCTGGGACGGCTCCAGCAAGTACACCAAGGAGTCACCAGAACAGGATGCAAACGGCAACCAGTACATGAAGAAGTCGGACTTCCGCCGCTACGGCTGTATCGAGGAATCCATTGCCGATCACTCCGCGTACCTTCTGAACGCAGCCAACGGCAAGAAACAGAGATACGCAGGGCTGGCAGGCGAGAAG
>NZ_JBQKLL010000065.1:0-7385 GCF_052116245.1 Blautia sp. Sow4_E7 | reverse complement strand
TTACAACAATCAGCGCTATCAGTGGCATCTTGCCAAACTGTCGCCTAATGAATTCTACAAATTTGTTACTACCGGGGAGTATCCTCTGGATATCCCGAATGCACCTGCCCCGCCGGCCATTAGGAAAGAGCCGAAAGAGCTTGGCAAAATGGCAGTTCATATAGATTCTGAAAAATAAAATTTAACAGAATATCATATCAATTCGGTTTGTCCAATTCTGTGGGCACATCAAATGTCATGTGTCCACTTATGTGGATAACCAAACAAAGGAATGTCCAAAATCAGGGATATCACTTTTGTGTAGGTGTCTAAAAAATAGGCACTACACTAATTCAAAATGTCCTTGACAAGGGATACAGTTTAATTCTTCCGCCTGCCATCTTCTCACTTCCTTTAATTTATATTTCTCCTGTGGTATACTTAATAAAAAATCAAAAGGAGGTTTCCTATGTATAAATTCAACCAACATATGTCGTCTTATGAGGTTCCGTTAAAGCAGGATCTCCCATGTTTGAAGTACGATGTTTCATGTTATTGTGAACTGTTGCTCTCTGTACTTCCGTGTTCACTCCCCGACTATCTGAGTACATTCGAAAAATGTCTGCGTCGTCTCGCCAGGCAAAAGAAGTCTTTAAAGCCTACTTCGTTCCCGACTGAATATCGGGTTTATATCATTGATTACCGCCTGAACATTCTCTTTGCTTCTCTTGATCCGGATGGAAGGATTGCAACAAGCTTTTCAAAGTACCCGTGCAATTCGAAAACCATGGAGGATTATTACTATGGAGACGGGGAATTTATTGGAGGCAGTATGCTCCCCGGCGACCCCTATGACAACACTTCCATGATTAACTTCTCATCGAAATATGGTTTTCTTCCGGTCGAAGAGTTATCCATGGCTTCTGCTCTGGTCTTCGTAGGAGACCATATAGACGAACGCCGCTGTCTGTCTCAGTTTCAAACTCAGGTCCTGATGCAACGCTATCGTTCCAAAAACTTTGTTGACTGGAAAGAAATCGTCAAGCAGGTCAGTAATGACTTCAGGTGGTTGAAGTAGTCTTTTTGCACTTTGTCCAGGCCTTGTATGGATCTCGGTCTTTGCAAGGCTTGTAATTAGGTAAATATGCTTTTTTGCTACCCGCTTTTTTGTTGTTCTTATTTCTCTTTTTCATTCTTTACCGCCTTTCTCACCGCATCTGTCCTGTCCATATAGATGCGGTTCTGTGTTGCCTTCTCGGCTTTCCTGACAGCGCCCAGAAGCTGCTCCAGCGACTTCAGCGCCCTTGCATTTTCTTCTCTCCATTTGCAAACCGGTTCGAGTTCAGCGACAGTATCCTTTGCTTTTCTTCGTTCCTGGCGGACTCTCTTCAGTTCCCTGGATATTCGCGCCATATCGTGGTAGGTATCATCGTGTAGTTCCAACCTGTGAAGCAGATCTTGTGTTTCGTTATCCGCGTCGGACTGTCTACTCCTTGCTACCTCATACTCCATCGTTGACTCTCTCATGAAGTCCAGGAAGCAGGATATGTATTCACTCTTTTTCAACGCTGTTCCCTCCTACTCTCTGGCCAGCTTCCGAATCTTCGGCTTCCCGCCGATCTTCTTCAGCGATGTTCTGCTGACTACTTCCAGGAACTCCTGTGTGTTCTTCACCACCAGCCAGTTCTCCGGTGCAAGTCCATGAGATCTCATCAGCTTCTTCTGCTGAAGCGTTGGTCTTTTTCCATTTTTCATACTTCACCTTCTTTCTTCTGCTTTCCGGAAATGATTTCCGTGTTTAATATGTAAGATTAGCTGTACCTCTGTCAAAAATTCTAATTGCTCCACCTTCAGATCGGTGTTAAGTTGCAGCGATCACTGCGGTTCCGGTTGAGAAAACCGGTGTACCTAAGAACTCTGGCACTTGTGATTTGACTGTATTTCTGATATTATGCTTGGGTGATTAGTAATCCCTTGCAAGGAATAGTATATCTGCTTTTGAGCAGAATGTCAATATGTTTCTGCCTTTCAGCAAATTATTATTTCCAATAAGCAGAAAGAGAGGTTTACATGGATATTAGTATGACCAGTATAGGTGAACGAATTAAAAACAGACGACTTGAATTAGGTTTAACTCAAACAGATATTTACCAGGCGTGTGGCATTTCATCAGGTGCTTTGAGCAAGATAGAAAACGGAAATAGAACCCCTTCTGTCCTATCATTCTACGAATTAAGTAAAGCCTTAAAGTGCTCTATGGACTGGCTGACAACTGGTTTTTCTTCCAATGAGCAGATACCTGAAATCTGCCAAAAAGAAGAAGAGCTTCTGGAAGGTTTCCGGAAGCTTGGAGAAGAAGATCAGTATGAGATTATGGAAATACTTGCGATGAAACTCCGCAAGGTAAAAAGGGACGGTCGAAAAATGGAAAAATTATGCAATTTGACTGGCGAAGACGATGACACAATGATAGGTTAATTTTGTTCTTTTTTGGGTTACTTGTTACCCTGTATTTACTTATTTTTTTGTCACATTGCTTTATTGTGGAAAACTATGTGGAAAACCGCAGAAAACCGCATAAATACGCCAATGTGACAACTTTGTTTTACTGTCTCGTTTTGTCACATTGATAGTGATCAGCTTTTCTGGCTCCGAAGCCAGATCTTTAATGTGCCCGTAACGCTTCTGTAACGCTTGAAAAAACACTGCAACGCTTGTATTTACTGGGTTTTTCCAATTTTGACGCAACAAAAAAGTGACGATATAACGCTGTATTATAACGCCACGATTATTTACACATCCTCTTCCGGATGATAGAATAACAATGTAACGATGTTTCATTTTTGTTTCAATCAAAAAACCGCTGAAAACGTTGATTTTTCGGCGGTTTTCCCCTTTTTATAGCCGGGCGCGGTTGAATTGACTATACAATTCTCCGTATTCTCAATATTGCTGTCAAACCTCGGACGTTCGCGTTCGATAAAATCGCGTTTTCCCTTGATTTATCGGGGTTTCCCGTCATTTCCCATGTTGTCACACACATTCCTCGTTTAACTCATACTTTTGACATTTATTCTGGTAGTCCACAGTTCTAGTATTACTGTACTTTTTTACAATCTCTCCAAAGCATAGCCAGTAGTATCGCCTATTTTTACAATTATTTTGTAACATGATGGCCGTTCGTATCACAGATAAGTCATTAATAACATCATTCCTAAACCATTTATTAATATTATCGAAACAATGAATTGTATAGTTTCCGCTTTTTTTCAATACTTCAATATGTTGTAATAATATTTCATTACTCATCTGTATTTCATTTGGATCGTATTTTTCAAGCTTAGCTAATGCGATAATATGCGCATAAGGATTGATATCAATACCGAAAACTTCTAATCCTATTTGCTGCCCTTCTACAAGAGTAACACCTGTTCCATGAAATGGGTCTAGCATCTTATGATAAGCCGGATTTTCGTCAACTAATAACTGTAATAATTCGTGTTGCATTGGAGCAACCATTGGTGCTGGATAACTTGCAATTTTGTGGATTCCATCAATTTTAGAATTTTTAAAATCCCAATACTCCATATTATATCTGTCTAATTTTTCCGCCAAACTCATCTTTATCTCTCCAATACTCTTCTTGTTTTATTGCTCAATCCCCAGAATTAAACTCCACCAATTTCTCCCAGTCAATGCTTCCATCTTCCTTGCAGAAACTATTGGAAAATTCTCTTACCAGTCTATTCGCTGCCTTGTTGTAGCTTTCCTTATAGTTCGCTACATACTGTTCCGGCATTGTTCCCATATATACAATAATTTTCTTATAAAATTCTTCATCACCAGTCAATTCTGCCCAGAATCTCTTGCCAGCAAGTTCCTGATACATCTTCGGCTTACCACGGCCAGATTCTTTCTTCTTTCCATAGCAGTAACCGATATACGCTTCATATCTTGCTTTCGCCTGCTGTGCCAATTTAGAGGCTGCTGTAAAGTTCTGCTCCTGCCGCTTTTTGCTATCAGCATTAAACACAGACGGTCCGCTTTTAACCGCAATAGCAGAAATAGTATTCGTCTCATTGTTCTGGATCATAATATCAATGCCTTCTGCTAAAGCCTTATTTCCTCCACTGGCTGCAATGGCAATTGGTTCAAAAAAGCAATTGCCGAATATCGTCTCCTCACTTGAACTTACAAAAGCAGTCAATACAGATTCTACAATTTCTGCAGCACTCTGCATGGCTTTTGCACGATATAAATATGGATTTTTTCGTTTCATGACCTTCTGTATGTTTAAAGCATCTATCTTTTCAATCAATGTCCCATAAAATGTCTCCAACGCAGAAGCTATTGCCTGAATAACGGCCTGTTCATCATAGGAATTATTTAACGGCATACATATTTCCTCCTATTTCTATCGCATTTTTAATTCTGTTATGTACATTTGTGCCTCTAAATCTTTTTGTCTCTATTACTGCAGATTTATCAGCAACAGCTATGACAGCCTTACCTATAGCTTCTGCTAAACCAACCGGGACAGCATTACCAATTTGCCTGTACTTTGCAGCTGTGGTTCCTGTAAAAATCCAGTTATCTGGAAACTGCTGAATTCTGGCATATTCTTTCACACTCAACGGTCTGTTCTGGGTAGGATGACACATCATCGTAGCTTTCTGAACCGGAGATGTCACCACGGTTGGTGACGGCTGATCATAAGAAAGCCGCCTATAAAATCCAACCTTGCCTCCGCCTGATGTATAAGCCCCACCCATCGCTATTGGTATTATATCCTCTGGTAAATCTCTCCAGTTCCCACCTTGCGGAACCATCTTGAGAAATTTCAAACGTTCATCACTTAAGGTAGCACACTCATCGCTATCAAATTCTAAGTCTTCAATCACACTTCTCACTGACTGCCACTGATATTCCTGATTCTGATGCATCTGGAAATGGGTTGGTATCGGCAAAAAGATATCCTCATTATCTCTGCTCCCAATCAACACAAAACGTTCTCTAAACTGTGGTACTCCATAATTAACAGCATCCAATACCCCATAAACCGTCTTATATCCCAACTTATTAAACTCTGACAATATTACGTCTAATACCGTTCCCAAACGCTGCTCAGGATCCTTTTCATCCCTTTCTGCTAAAGGAACATGCTTAAGCGGTGCAGACATGATTCCTTTTACGTTCTCCATAACAAAAAATCGGGGGCGGATATAATCAATCATCCGGATAAAATCCATAAACAGGCTTCCTCTCGGATCATTTATCCCCAGTCTTTTTCCTGCTGTAGAAAAGGGCTGACAAGGTGGCCCTCCGCAAATAAGAAATGGTTCTCCAATATGTAAACCTGTTAAACTTAATAATTGTTGTGGCTCAATCTCCCTGATATCTCCTTCTAACACATTATGTCCATTTGCCCGCATTGTTTTTACGCAGGAAGCGTCAAAATCTTGACCAATGACAACATTAAGCCCTGCTTTTGCCAGTCCGATATCCAATCCCATAGCACCAGAAAACAAAGAAATTACATCCCTATTATCGTAATACTTGCTATATTGTTCATATTTCATAATAGTGCCCATCAGATTTCCTCTCCGTTTTCCAGTACAAATTTTCTTTCAAATGAACTATTTACCGCATCAGCTATATCCTCTAGCTCTGATACTGTAAAGCTCTCCCTCTTCATTTTTCCGCCAAAATTCTGTGGTGTAGTTCCTACTCTTCGGGCCAATTCTGCCACACTGATATTTGACCGGACACATAATACTTTTATTTGTTCTGAAATAGTCATTCAGGGTACCTCTTTCTAAAATCAATTTTTACCTTTTCAGTATAAATCAAATCATTTATACAGTCAATCAAATACTTTCTCATATAGATATTTAAGGACTACTATCATCTATTTCCTTACAACTCATTTACACCTTTGCTACTTCCTGTTAAAATATATTCATCTATTAAAACGCAAAGAAGGAATCATCATGTCCCGCACACAAGAAGCCATATCAAAAAATATGAGCAAAATACACAGCTCTGACACTTCTATTGAAGTACGGCTTAGGAAAGCCCTATGGCATAAAGGCTACCGTTATCGCAAGAATTACAAAGTTCTTCCGGGTTCGCCGGACATTGCATTGACCAAATACAAAATTGCCATCTTCTGTGATAGTGAATTCTTTCACGGAAAAGACTGGGAAGTTCTTAAGTTGCGTTTAGAGAAGGGGAAAAATCCGGAATACTGGATTAAAAAAATTGAACGGAACCGGACTCGCGATATGGAAACTGATAAAAAGCTTCTGTTTCTTGGCTGGACAGTAATTCACTTCTGGGGACAAGATATTACCAAACGAACCGATGAATGTATTAAAGTTATTGAAGAGGTCATCTGGGATTCACAAATAGAATCTTTCTCAAATGATCTTTTCAATTGAAATATATTCTCTACATCACGCTGATCCGAAGTTCACTTGTCTCTCTTCCTTGGATATGGTCTCTTTTCGTCTGTAAGCCCCAGAAGAAAATCTACGCTTGTTCCATGAAATTCTGCCAACTTAATCAGAACCTGCGTAGGAATATCGACTTCACCGCGCTCATAGTTACTATATATTCTCTGACTACAATTCAATATCTTTGCAATTTGTGTTTGGGTCAAATCTTTATCTTCTCTCAAATCCCTGATTTTTTGATACATTGTCATCACCTCATGGCAATCATATCTTAGCGGAATATTCGCTATTGCATTTTAGCGAAAATATCGCTAAAATAGTTTTCGGAAGAGGTGACGTATTTATGCGTATATTAAAGAAACTTATATCATTTACTGGCTATTTACTATTTTTTTGTTCTTATTTTTATGTATTGTTCATTAACCTATTTTATGCTTTTGCAAGCAGTAGTGACAACGGTATTCTAAAGCCACTCATTGTGTCCGCTGCTTTAGCCGCTCTTCTACCCGGAACCATATGTTGGCAATATCATTACATAGGCAAACTCGAAAAAAAATTAGAAGAATTGTAAAGTATTCTCTTTGATACGACTCCCAAGAACCAAAAAGACAAGGTTTCATAATAAACTTTTAAACCTTGTCTCTTTGTATATGACTATTTTAATTTAAAATACTGCATATAGATAATCCTGATCCCTCTAGTTGGCATCTTTATTCACTTACAAGTGTTTCATTTCTAATGCGACATAACATAAACTATTTCATATAGCACAATTTCCTCCGCTGTAGTGTTAGCATCTAATTAGTACAAAATAAAATGAGATATTCCCTTAAATGTATTATATAATCAATACAAGAGGAGGAACTCATTATGTCACGTAAAAATCCACAACACACCAAGCAGTTCAAGTTGGATGCTATCAACTATCGCAAGGAACATCCCGACTTAACT
>NZ_JBQKLL010000064.1:0-8030 GCF_052116245.1 Blautia sp. Sow4_E7 | reverse complement strand
GCCATTCAACAACTGTTATATATAAAACAAGGGTGAGAAGCCTGATTTTCAGGCTTGCCACCCTTACATATCATAGAAGAATCTTATTTACAGACTTTTTCTCATAGTCTCAGGTTTTCAATCCGTTTCTGGATTTTTTTAGAGCTAGGGATTTTGGTAACGCCAAGATCCTGAAGCTCTTTTTTTAGCGAATCGTGGAGCTGGTATTCTGCCTGATGTTTGGTTCGGTATGCTTTTGGATTTTTAGCAGATCTGCAATCTTCAATCACTTTACGGCAAAGCCGGTAAGAATCACAGTGTTTTTGAATGAGTTTTTGCGTGCTCAGCTCACTGTTGATTTGTGTTATTTTTTGTTCAGCCGCTTTAACAGAAGCATCAATATCAGAAACATGCTGTTGGAAATCCTCATAGTTCAGCAGATTATTTTCGGAAAGATAGTTGAAAGTACGAGCTGCCTCTTTCAGATTATTGAGTTTTGCCCATCGTTCAAATCCTTCTTGATTGCCGGTCGTAACATACGTGGAGATATTGATATACAGGCGAGCTTCTCTGGACAGATGCCTTGGAGTTTTTACTTTGTTACGATTTTTTGCCAGACGGATGCGGACATTTTCTTCTGAATAATAACTTCCGAGAGATTTCATATAAGTGAAGTTTTTCTGTTCAGGCGCACGGAAGGATAGGTGCTTTCCTTGGCGGATTTCGTATCCGGCTAACTGCATTTTTTGTAGAAATTCCTCATAGTTGATGGAAGTCCAGATTGCTTTATCAACTGCAACACGTAGCTTGGCTTTCCAACTGGTGCCACGATGGTATTCCATGTTCTCTTTATAGCTTTTACCTTTTTCTCCGGTTGGCATACTGGTGGCAAGTCCATTTTCATGGCAGATACGATTACTGATCCGGCAGATTTTATGGTAGCTCCGCTTATTGGAAACATATTTGTGATGATCAACAAAACTTGCTGCATTAAAGATGATGTGGTTATGAATGTGGTTTTTGTCAACATGGGTACTAATCACGTATTCATATTTTCCTTTCAGTACTTCGTCTGCAAATTGTTGTCCTAAGCGATGGGCGATTTCTGCATCTGTTTCACCAGGCTTAAAGGACTGAATCAGATGAAATGCCAGATTATCACCTTTATCCATTCCGTTCTTTTTTGTCTGTTCTCTCGTCATGGCAAATTCCAGATCAGCTGTTTCAGGAGAACAGCCAAAACTAGAAATCAATAGTTTTTCATCGGTCTTATCAGGATTGGTAATGTAGTCCAGAGCTTTTTTGTCCGTTACTTTGATTGGGAAGATCTTAATATATGCCATATCTCTTTTACCATCTCTTTCAGTTCTTGCATTTCTTCCGGATACAGATCTCCGGTGGTATTCACTTTCTTCGCAATCTGGTTGATATTTACGCCAATCTTGTGCATTTCCTCATACTGTTTCTTCAGTGGAGTGGTATCGGTGTTTACGATGTACCCGTCGATTGCCATTTTCCGCAGATAAGCTCCCATGTTTTTGGTCTTTGATTCTATCATCTTCCTGCGGATAAGTTTTCTTTCTTCTTCTGTGACATAAAAATGGATTTCTTTGTTTCGTTTTCTTTCAGCCATTGGTAATTTCTCCTTTCTGAGAGGGTAGTAGTATAGTTTCTTTCAGCTTTTTCAATTTAGGGCAGGGTACCCTAAATTGGGATTTTCCGGAAGTGTATCCTCACTTCCTGTCCTTGCTGTTTTACCCCCCTATTAGTTAAAGTCAGGAGAACCGGTAAAATGCAAAAGAATTTTGCAGGTAGTACGGGATACGAAAATGTGGTATGATTATGGGCAGGATATCAGAAGAATCAGGAGTTGAATAGATTGTGAAGAAAGAAGAAATTTTTGAATATGTGCAGAAACAGTATGGCACGATTCCGGAATATTTATGGAGTAAACTACCAGACAGTGCAGTACTTCGACATGAAAATGGAAAATGGTATGCAGTGATCATGACGGTTGAAAAATCGAAATTGGGATTAGAGGGAAATGATCTGGTTGACATCATGGACGTAAAGTGCGATCCAGAAATGATCAGCATGATTATTCAGACTTATGGATTTTTACCAGGATACCATATGAATAAGCAGCACTGGATCACGATTTTACTGGAAGGTTCGGTCAGTGAAGCAAAGATACTGGACTTTTTGGATATGAGTTATGACCTGATTGATGGAGCAGGCAGAAAGGAAAACAAATGAGAAAAGCGATCGTATATGCATCTGTACATCATGGAAATACAGAAAAATTAGTAAAAAGCATAGCAGAAGAGTGCCAGGTCGATTTGATTGATGCTGTAAAACAGCCAAATGCAGATCTGAACAGTTATGATATGATTGGATTTGCATCAGGAATCTATTTTTCAAAATTTCATCAGTCGATATTGGGATTTGCAGAGAAGAACCTACCGGATGACAAAAAGATATTAAAGATATTTCTGATTTGTACTTATGGTGGAAGTGCGAATTATAAATCCTTAGAGCAGATTTTGGACAAGAAGCATTCTAAAGTGATAGGAAAATTTGGGTGCAAAGGGTATGACACATTCGGACCATTTAAACTGGTTGGAGGTATTGCTAAAGACCATCCTAATGAAGAAGATATGAAAAACGCAGTGGACTTCGTAAAAGGATTACACTAATTTTTGAGCAAAAAGGAAAACCGGGGATTTTACTCCTCGGTTTTCTGGCTGTTGTGCTTCAATCTTCAACTTGAAAAATATCTTCTACAGGCACTTTCAGGTAATGTGCCAGCCGGATTGCAATCTCAAGAGAGGGATTACGTTCTCCACGTTCGATGCGGCCTATAGTCTGGCTGCAGGAACCTATGGCTTCAGCCAAATCTGCTTGAATGAGATTCCGTTCTTCACGAATATCTTTTAGTGTATTATTGATTGCCATTTAATCACTTCCTTTGTTTATTGTTATCAGCAGGATCGTGAACCTGCTGTTGAAATTTAATGGAATCCCGGAATTTCTGCACCTTTGCATTTCCCGATTACTTTTCCAAAAATCTTAAAAGAGTCAGATTCCAAAACCTGGATAGGACGATATTTTTGATTTAAAGAAATCAGATAAACACCATCTGGCTCATCGTGTAATTCCTTGATGTAAGTATTACCGTTGAGATAGAAGATTCCAATTTCACCATTAGCAAGAGAATCTTTTTTCTGAATCCATGCGACATCGCCTGTGTGATAAAGTGGCTCCATACTGTCACCGGAGATCCGTACACCAAAGTCAGTCTGCTCAGGAGCAAGATGTCCTACGTCATAGGTTTCTTTTACAGAATCTTCCAGATAATTTCCAGTACCAGCAGAAACAGGTTCCCAGGTAATGTCTACAGGATGATGGAATGGGATAATCTTTGCAGACAGTGGAGAAAACTTTTTAGAAGCTTTCAAAATATCAGCAAATTCAATCAATTTATTTCTGCCTTCTTCATTCAATCCATTCATAATGTTATATGGGTTTTCTCCAAAGAAGGATTCATATATATCTTCGATATCAAGTAACTGGCAAAGTGTCAGGAAAACATGTAAAGCTGGTTCTCGTGCATTGGTCTCCCATTTGGAGATTGCTTTTGTAGTGACCTGAATACCTTCCTGAGAAAGCAGGTCTACCAGATCTGATTGAGAGTATCCTTTCTTTTTTCTATTTTCTGCTAATATTTCCCCGAAATCACGCATTTGTTCGCCTCATTTCTATTTGAATTTTCTATATGCATTATACCGTATGTTAGAAATAAAATCAACAATAATCTACAAAATGGAGAAAATACAACCAAGATGTTGCTTGACTATCTCCGGAATGTCGATATATACTAAACATACAAAAATTGATCAGACATCATGTTTAAGGAAACAGCTGGGAGGTGAAAAGTTTGAGTGAGCGTGTGATCCTGCATAGTGATATGAACTGTTTTTACGCCAGTGTAGAAATGTTACATCATCCGGAATTTGCCGGAATGCCGCTGGCAGTCGGTGGCGATCCGGAAGCCAGACATGGGATTGTGCTGACAGCAAATTATATTGCAAAGCAAAAAGGTGTAAAGACCGGAATGGCATTATGGCAGGCAAAACAGATTTGTCCGGAAATCATATTTGTACCACCACGGATGGATTTGTATTTGAGATTTTCACAGATGGCAAGAGAAATCTATTCGGAGTATACGGACAAGATCGAGCCATATGGAATTGATGAAGCCTGGCTGGATGTATCGGACAGCAGAAATCTGAAAGGAAGCGGAATGACGATTGCAAGAGAAATCAGCCATCGGATTAAATACGAACTGGGTGTAACGGTCAGTATTGGAATTTCCTGGAATAAGATTTATGCGAAACTTGGTTCAGATTATAAAAAGCCGGATGCAATCACAGAGTTTAATCGAGAAAATTATAAAGACAGGATATGGCAGCTTCCAGCGTCAGATTTGCTTTATGTCGGAAGACAGACAAATAAGAAATTGCAAAAACTTGGAATCCGGACAATCGGGCAACTTGCGGAATCAGACGAAAAGTTGTTAGAGAGTCATTTTGGAAAAATAGGAAATGTATTATGGGCTTTCGCAAATGGCTGGGATGAAGATCCGGTTTGCAAGGAAGGATATGAAGCACCAGTAAAGTCGATAGGTAATAGCACTACAACACCGAGAGATCTGGAAAATGATCTGGATGTCTGGATCATTCAAATAGCATTGGCAGAAAGTGTAGCTGCACGATTGCGGAAACATGGATTTAAATGCAAAACAGTAGAAATTACAGTTCGAGATAATGGATTGTATAGTTTTTCCAGACAGATACATTTACGACAGCCAACGAATATTACAAACGAGATTGTAACTGCAGCATTTCAGCTATTTAAAGATAATTACAAATGGGAACATCCCATTAGAAGCCTGGGAATCCGAGCTGCGGATCTTGTGTTAGATGATATTCCCGTGCAGTTGGATTTATTTGGAAATCAGGAGAAAAAGGAAAAGTTAGAGAAGCTGGATCGTACTGTAGATGAGATCAGACGACGGTTTGGTTATTTCAGTATACAGCGAGCGACAATGTATCAGGATAAAGTCTTATCCCACTTAGACGCTGGTACGCACACGATCCATCCACACAGTTATTTTCATGGGTAATTGGAGGGATAGATTTGAAAAAAGCATTAACCAGAAAACAGAAAGAAAGTTATCAGTGTATTTTGGATTATACGAAGGAGCATGGATATCCGCCGACAGTACGGGAATTTGGAAAAATGATCGGAGTAAGATCAACATCATCTGCTTTTTCCAGAATCAAACAGTTGGAGTTAAATGGATATATCCGCAGAATCCCGGCATCGCCAAGAGCAATTGAGATTTTATAGTGAGGTGTCGGCATGAACAAAGTATATGTAGATGTAGTAGCAGAGTTTCGGAAAGACGGACAGCTGGTTCCCATATTTTTTACATGGGAGGATGGAAGAAAGTATAGCATTGACAGAATTTTGAAAATCGAGCGATGCGCCAGCAGAAAGGCAGGCGGTGTAGGAATGATGTACACCTGTATGATACAGGGGCAGGAAAGCCACTTGTTTTACGAAGTGGATAAATGGTTTATGGAGAGAAAAACAGCATAAGGAGAGATTGGTATAGACGATATTATTTGGATTATTAACCGGCAGGGATAGTCACTTTCCCTTTATATTCCTGCAGGTTTTACATAAGAAGATGGATTTCGGTCAGCAAAGGCAGCTCCCACAATGCCTTTTGGATATCCGCTTCTGCAAGTTGTAGTAAGTAATTGCTTCCCATCAAAATCATGGGGAAAGCGAACTGGTCTGAAAGACCGCCAGTTAGTGTGATGATGATAAGGAGATTTTGAAACTGATGACAGACAGAGATTATGCAATTAAATCAATGAAAGAAATTACCTTCCAGATGGCAAGTCATGCACAGGATTATCTGGAAGTTATAATCGAAAGACATTATACTGATATTAAAGAACTGATGACAAGCTATCAGAAATTGATTTTAGAAAACCAGGTTGTATTGGAAGAACTGGATATGGAGTGCCAGGAGAAAATCAATGAAGATATGGCATATGCATTAAGTTATCTGAGCATTTATAACAATCAGCTGAATGTGCCAAAGATGCACCGGGAAATGAATAACCTGATGATTATTTACGGTTTGTCTGATATGATCTATCGTGGAATGACACTGGTGAAGTTCTATGCACCAAATGGTGTGATGCTCAGTGAGATCCTTCATTCCTGTTTTTGCAGTCATTATAATAAGACAGATGTGGAAGTACAGCAGGAGTTAGGAATAGGCAGGACTTCTTTTTATAAAATGAAGAAGCAGGCACTTGGATATTTAGGATTTTATTTTTATGAGATCGTGGTACCGCAGGCAAAGGATAAAAGATTTAAACCGTCACTGGGCGTTGAGGAAGAGTAGGTGAGTAATATGAGATACGAAGATTCGATGAAAGGTGTAGCTGATCAGATAATCAAAGAACAGCAGCGAGTCAGTAAAATTAAAAACAATCCAGAAGAGTTCCATTGGCATGACGAATATGCAACGTTGAATTTCTTTCGGTTTATCTGCAAAAATATCGGTAACTTGAGAAATGGAGAAATTGAAAAAATGGTCACACGTTTAAAGAACATAGATCAGAAAGCAGTGGAAAACCATGTGAATGGTGCTGTTTGGGCATTTGATTATGATAAGATGTTCTGTGTATTGATGGAAAATGAAATTTGCCGAAAGGTGTGTGAAAAGAATAAATATAACAGTTGGATGAATCTGATTGGACAGTATTGTGTTTCAAGGACTTAAAGACGAAGAAAGTTGTTGGAGAGAAATAATTTCCAGCAACTCTGTCTTTAATGAATAGAGTTCATTTTTTTATTCAACTATTCCCATGATATATACAATATGTAAATGTGCAATTCAAATATCAGTTTATGCTAAGTGCAAAAAAATAATAATTACTATTATTGACAAAATAATAATTATCATGTATAATACTGATATACAAGAAACAAAGTGTTAGAAAAATTGCTAGGAACTTAGTAACAAAATAAATCGACATTGAAAAGGGAAAATGACTATGAAAAATATGAATGTGAACCATGTGGATATATTTATGATCCGGCAGTAGGAGATCCAGACGCCGGTATCGCTCCAGAAACTGCATTTGAGGATATTCCAGATGACTGGACATGCCCAATCTGCGGATTAGGAAAAGATGTTTTCGTTCCTGTAGAAGACTAAGCAGAAAATGCAGGTACGAAACTGCCAGACATTAAAAGAGCCTAAGAGAACATATAAAAGAAATGGAGGTCAAATTATGACTTACGATTTAAACATTACCTTTGATGACAATTTAGTAACAGGAAATAAAACAATCGATACACAGCACAAAGAATTGATTGACCGTATTCAGAACTTTGTAATTGCCTGTCAAAATGGCGACAGCAAGGTAAAGGCGATCAAACTTCTGGATTATCTTAACGAGTATACTGACTTTCATTTTAAAGAAGAAGAAGCACTTCAGGAAAAAGCCGGTTATCCAGAGCGTGAAAAACATTATGAAAAACATGAAGAGTTTAAAAAGACAATTCAGGAACTGTATGAATACCTTCAGGAGTATGAAGGACCAACAGATCGGTTCAGTGAACTTGTACAGAAAAATGTAATCGACTGGCTGTTTGGACACATTAAAACATACGACCGCGCTGTGGCTAAATTTATCTTTATGAAACAAAATCCAGACCGATGCTAAAATAAACCAGGGAACGAGTTCACTCAGAATGTAGACAACGTGATGAAGTAAACTAGGGGCTGTCACAATGCAGCCCCTTTCCTGTTATAGCGATATTCTAGGTAATATATTGCGCTGGCATGACAGAGACTATGAGAAAAAGTCTGTAAATAAGATTCTTCTATGATATGTAAGGGTGGCAAGCCTGAAAATCAGGCTTCTCACCCTTGTTTTATATATAACAGTTGTTGAATG
>NZ_JBQKLL010000063.1:0-8087 GCF_052116245.1 Blautia sp. Sow4_E7 | reverse complement strand
GCGACTTTGTTCACTATAGAAAAATCGAAATTGATGTAAACGATAGGGCAGTTTATCAAATGTTGTAAGCTGCTTTATCGTTTACACCAACTTCGATTGGTTTCTAATCAAGTTTCCATTGCCTCATTTACATAGTCAGGCTTTTCAAAATTCTTACTTTTTGTAAATTTCAAATTTTCGTTTCCCAATGTTTTGCTTTTCTAGCCTTTCCCATTTCTCACAATTGATTTTCTGCTTTTTATCCATGCATACAGCTAAAATTGTATTTTCATGCGAAATTCTCCATAACTGTTCCAACATAGCATCCATGGAATTCTTACCTTGTTCCCATTCCACCAAATTTCCGTATGGAACATCCGTAATAATTATATCAGGCAATATTTCCGGCAAAGGCATCGTACAATCCGCTTGGAAAATCTCTGTCGATATATCATTCCCCAGCATAATGCTTAATTTATCGCAACTATCTAATGCCTCCTTATGAGATTCCTTACCATAAGAATTGTAAAGTTCCTCTATCTCTGCTTTTCTCTTTTTCAAAGCAACATCAGTAAGTAAGGATATATTTTTCTTTGCATGAGCTACCATATCTTCATCAATATCACTACCATATATTTTTCTGATATACTTATTTTGAAAATATCCAAGAATTGTAAGGGAATAGCCTCCCCCACAACAAGGGTCATATATGACTAAATCCTCTTTTTTATTCGAACGCTCCAGTGCCCGACCGTAAATTTCAAGCAACAATCGAATCGGGAAATTCGGTATTCCTTTTCCTCCATAAAGAACCCGACCACTTGCAAAATCCTGAAAATTATCATCTTTACAATATAAATATTCCATTATCTGCTTAACCTATCGCTTTCGTCCAAACTCTTGATTTCGTTTTTACACAAAAACCTTTCCATGCACCCAATTTATCACATCATCAGCCACTTCTTTGGGCGATTTCATTGATATATCCAGCAACTCGTACTTGGTATCCCCCACCTGAGTATGTTCCATAAAATAACGATTATAATCGCATGAACTATTAATCCAGTTCTCGTCCGTTATTCCTCTGCCCTCTTGCATACGTTGTCTCAAAGAATCTTCATCCGTAACTAACGCCAAACAAATAATCTCACTAAAATACCGACTGTTGTATACTTTCGGAAAACGGTCAAGGCATCCCGCCATCGTCCACAAAACCAGTGTCCCTGACTGTATAATATCCTTTGAAATATTAGCAATAATTTCAACCCATTTATTACAGGATTCCTCATCATCCCAGTTTATAAAGCCTGTGAAAATATCAGCATCCAATACTACAAAATCAACTTTTCTCCTCATAATCTCAATCGCCGTAGTAGTTTTGCCTACTCCGCTGCACCCTGTCAGAATAAGTAACGGCAAGGATTTAAACTCCCATTCCGCACCGCATTTCGGGCAACGAAGTTTATTTTCAATTATTTCTTTGTCCCATTCGTAATTCCCACAATTTGAACATATCTCAATCATCCTTACACATCTCCAACTTCAAAGTTACTTTTCCTATAAATTGAACTTTAGCGTATACAAGCATTTACGAATTTCATTGGTACATCCATTCTTTCTGCCACTTGCTCTGGTGTCATGCCACTATCCAAGAAACGTTTACAAACTACTTTTATGTTCTCGCCAACCTCAATAATATGTTTATCAGGGTCATAAATTCTAACCACTCGCTGTCCCCATGAATGTTCCTTGATAGGATGGACGTATTCCACATCATACTTTTTCAGTCTATCAGCAAATTTGTCAAAGTTATCCTCTTCAAAATATACTTCAGAACTATTACTACCGAATGAAACGTTGTCTGTACCAATAAATTCATTCCAAGTTTCAAGTGTTTGCAGTGCCAAACCACCTGTCAAAGTCTTATTTGCACCAAAATCCATAATTACATGAAGCCCCAAAACTTTTATATAAAATTCCAATGACTTATTAATATCCGTTACTACCAACATAGGGTTTTTTATTTTCATCTACTATACCTCCGTCAAATTCAAATCTTCTGTTACTTTCAATCTCTCCACAAGACTGCAAGTTAATTTACAGTTCCGTATGAGCAATTTCCGTTCCTTTCTTAAATCGATTCTTCAAGGGCAGATAGTATATCAACATCATGAAAAGCGGTTGCTGCCACGACAAGCCTATGACACACCCAATCAGTTTTATGTTCGCAGACAAAATGCCGACTATAAAGGCAAGAACAGAAGAAACAATAATTAACCATTTGGTAAATATTATCTCAGATTCCGTAACTATGTCTTGCTTTCTGATTGTTGTTACCCTAAGCAATATTGCGAAAATCAGAATAAATATCGTCGCAAACAATACAGCTGAGCCTATCACAAGAAAAATCGTCAATCCGTTTACTCCCGCAACTGTAAGGTTAGCTAATGGTGTAAAATCAGAACCGTCAATATTTATGTTGTCCACATATTTGATTAAATTTTTGCCCAACATTACATTATATATTTCTCTTATATATCCTATTGAAAATATCCAATTAAGTATTGATGCTGCAACCAGCAGAACTCGTCTGACTAAACCTCTGCCCATTGTAATTCCCCCACTAACTTCAAATTTCACTTCCTATTGTACCACGCACATCTCTTACATTCCACTTATATTTTTGTAAAGATTTTGAAAAAGGCGGACTGCTAATCTATAGCAATCCGCCCGAAAAATTACCACACTTCTAAACTATCTTCTGCATCAATCCAAGCTTGCATTTCTCCATCCAACACTAAGCGTGCATACTCCATAGGTTCATCAATCGCAAGAGCATTTAATGCGCACTGTGAATTTGGTGTGATCTTCAATCCTTCCTCCGCCTTACTACAATCTATGCGAAGAAGCATATTATCAAAAGTGGTTATATCTATACTATTGCAGTACTGGTTATATGTAGCATATATAAGTTTCATAGCTTTTCGTCCTTTCGTTTTTATTACAGATAAGCCGGTTGTATTGGTAAATTGTTGTGTGTCCTAGAATTATCCTTTAGAACATGATACACATGCGGCATTTCTGATTAATAAGGGAGTGCAACCATTGATGATTAAAGAAAGGTTTGGACATACGGACATTCGCATTACATTGAATACTTATGGGCACTTATATCCAGATCAGCAGAAAGTGGTGGCAGATATGCTGGATGATGAAAATATAAAAAGCTCCGGAAGTACGAACAACCGGAGCAATGTGACAAATGGGGACGAATCCACAAGTGTCAACCCTAGACAAGTTGATTATAGCAGGGATTCTTCCAGAGAACAACAGATAATTGGCGAGAATAGTTTGAAAAATGGAGGAATTTATGGAACAGAGAAATGAGAATAAAACAGAATTGAAAATGATAAAGATGTCAGATGTTCAGTCCCAGACAGTGGACTGGCTCTGGTATCCATTTATCCCTTATGGAAAATTAACGATTATTCAGGGTGATCCGGGTGATGGGAAAACTACGTTAGTATTAAACATTGCTGCAAGATTGTCTAAAGGAGAAGGACTGGATAACGATATGAAAGTAACAGAACCAGTAAATATTATTTATCAGACAGCGGAAGATGGGCTGGCAGATACGGTAAAACCCAGACTGGAGCTGGCAAAAGCGGTCTGTGAAAGAATCATGGTTATAGATGAAACAGAGAAATCCCTTTCCATGATAGATGAGAGACTGGAAACTGCTATCAAACGGACTGGTGCGAGAGTGCTTATTTTAGATCCGATTCAGGCATACCTTGGAGGAACAATGGATATGAACCGGGCAAATGAAGCAAGGGATATGACAAAAAGATTGAGCTTGCTGGCAGAAAAATATAAATGTGCAATTTTATTGATTGGACACATGAATAAAGCTGGTGGAAATAAAGCTGCATATAGAGGAATGGGTTCGATTGACTTTTTTGCGGTAGCCAGGAGCGTATTACTGGTAGGAAGAATAGAGGGAGAACCGGATTTAAGAGCAGTGGTTCAGATTAAAAATAATCTGGCTGCATTTGGACATTCCAAAGCATTTCGCCTGACAGAAACCGGATTTGAGTGGATAGGTGACTATGAAATCACAGCAGATGAGGTGCTTGGTGGAATTGCTCCAAAGGTAAATAAACTGGAACAGGCAAAAAAGATGCTGAGGGAACAGGCAGAAACATCAAATTCTGTGCAAAGCAGTGAAATCTTTGATATGGCAGAAGAGTTGAATATTTCTAAAAGAACACTGGAAAATGCAAAAAAGGAACTTGGAATTAAGGCAAGACGAATCGGTAATTCCTGGTATTGGGATTTAGATAAAGTTAAGCCGGAATAAATTAAGGGTGCAACATTGCAGAGTATATAGAAAATGCGGAATTAAATGCAAGGTTGCAATCTGTAAAGACATTGCAGTGTTGCGTCCTTATATAAATTGTAAGAAGGTGAGAACTTGAAAAACGTTATGATTCCAGAGGAGTTATTTGGAAAGATTATAAAATATCATTTACTGGATCAGGAACAGGAAGCAGATGATATAAGAAAAGGTCTGGAGAAAAAGCTGGATGCAATGGTAAATCGTGAGGTATACAGTAAATCCAAAACTGCACCAACAGAAGAAGAACGGGAAAAGTTCCGGCAGGAGTATCTGGACAGAAAAGGAATGCAAGAGAGTTTTCGATGGTAACAGTTCTTATTGACTATCTTTTTACAGGAGCGTGTCACGCACCTGTGAGAAGTAAACAAGGAGAAAGTTGGTAAGACGCATACGGAAAGCTGAGGCTGGACGGTGAGATTACTGTAAATTTGATAGTTGTGAAGAAGGGAGAAAGATACAATGAAACAGGGAAGATTAGGATATAACAGCAGTAATGACAGATATGGATTGTTGGCATCAGATTTATGGATTAATACGGGATTTCACTGTGGAGAAGGTCTTGAGGTGCTGGTTGATGATAAGTGGGTACGGACAAGAATGGAGATGAATCCGGCAAGAGAATGGTATCTGGTGGGAACACCGTACTGTGGAGATTTGGAGTATGTTCAGGCAAGAATACCGGAATAATTTGACGGGATAGGTCTTCGTTCCGCTTCGGTCGGTGCAGAACAGACGTCCCTTGGACGTCTTATACCCCGGCAGGGCGCAAGGGTACTTTTGATGGACGGTACGGCTGTCGAAAGTGCTTTTGCGTTACTTTTGACAAAAGTAACAAAACCGCCGTATCCGGCGAAAATTTCTTAATATCGCCATGACTGGCGTAAATAAAAATTATGTGTCATATCTGGCACTTGCTCAGAGAAGAGGTGAGAAACATGATGATAAAACGAACAATCAGCGGTATGATTGGGAAAGGTTCTCTGGCTCATAACAGAAGGTCTTTTTTCGCAGAAAATGTTGATCCGGGTAGAGTGCAGTTAAATATTTGTTACCAGAATGAAAATCTGAAGGAAGTCTATAAAGAGTTATTTGATGATGCTGTGGAGAGATACAACCTTGGGAAAAGAAAGGATCGGCAGATTACAAATTACTATGAAAAAATCCGACAGGGAAAACAAGAGAAGTTGTTCCACGAAGTGATTCTTCAAATTGGAAATCGAGAAGATATGGCTGTCGGAACAGCAGAAGGAAATCTGGCTGTAAAAGTGCTGGATGAGTATGTAAAAGACTTCCAAAAACGGAATCCAACACTACGGGTATTTGGGTGTTATCTACATCAGGATGAAGCTACTCCACATTTACATATTGATTTTATTCCTTATGTGACTGATTGGAAAGGAAAAGGAATGGACACCAGAGTTTCGTTGAAACAGGCATTGAAAAGTCTTGGATTTCAAGGTGGAAATAAGCATGATACAGAGTTGAACCAGTGGATGAACCATGAAAAAAAGGTCCTGGCAGAGATTGCAAAACAGCATGGCATTGAATGGGAACAGAAAGGTACTCATGAGGAACATTTGGATGTTTATAACTTCAAGAAGAAAGAACGAAAAAAGGAAGTACAGGAGCTGGAGCAGGAGAAAGAGTATCTAACTGCAGAAAACGAAGAACTGACAGCACAAATTGCGGAATTCAGAGCAGATATCCAGATTTTAAAAGACGATAAGGAACAGGCAATCAGGGAGAAACAAGAAGCAGAACAAAGGGCAGAGGACGCAGAAAAAGAAGTAAAAAGTCTGGAAGAGCGCCGAGATGTGCTGCAGCCGATTATGGATAATGCCAGTAAGGAAATAAAAGAATATGGAATGATTAAGACGTTTTTACCGGAGGCAGGAACATTTGAACGTGCAGTACCTTACAGAGAAAATAAAATCAAGCCATTGTTTATCAAGATGAAGAATCAGATTGCTGCATTAGCTGGAAAGGTTGTAGAACTTAACAAAACGATAGAAAGCTGGAAAAACAAATATCAAAAATCTACGGAGAAATGTGATGATATCCAAACGCAGTTAGATGATGTGAGTAAAGAAAATGGGGAATTATTAAATGATAATCAACGTTTACAAGAGATTTCGGACAGATATGACAGAGTGGTGCGTATTTTGGGATCAGAAACTGTAGAGGATGTGGTGCAGCAGGATATTAAAGAACAAAGGACACTGGAAGAAAAACGGCGAATGGAGCAAATGCCAAAGGGAAGCGTTCTGAAACAGTTGGAATGGGCGACTCAAAAGAGTCAGATTGAAAACCAACAACGTAAGAAAAATAGAACAAAATACAAAGGATTGGAGATTTAGACTATGAAAAAACAAATTTATGATGAAAAAATGGAATGAGCTATACGTTGCATGGAGATTACTATTTGCCGGATCTGGTTTTAAGAGAAGAAGAACCGACATATGGAAAATATGGAATGTTACGAAGCAGTTCTTAAAAGAACACAGATCAGCAAGGTATCAGTATTTGTTATTGACTGGAAAGCTGAATGAACATCTGAATCAGACTGATCAGGAAGCTAGAGAACAGGTGGAAACGCTTATGGAACAGATGACAGAAAAACAGGGTGTAACTGAAGAATTAAAGGCACAGGATCAGATGGAGTGGGTCAGGCTGATGAATAATATAAAAGCTAGTGCAGAAGAAATTGTATTGAAAAACATGATATATGTGTGATTGCGAGGGGGATAAGATCGCTTTTTTACATTTTTGTATATTAGAATAGAACTTTAGAAAGCACTATGGTAAAATAAAGTGAAGGTAAATTGAAAGTTATCAAAACAAAGATAAAAACGCAACGTGCATCTTTGATGTGCCAGAGCCGGTAGGTAGCCCGGCCGTCCTATATAAATAGGGTAAGTAACCTGCCCCTCCGGGTTGTCCATTCTTTGTTCAATAAATTTTAGGAGGGATTTTTATGGACAAAGTAAATGGAAGATTGACGGTATATTTTGAAGAACCATTTTGGGTAGGCATATTTGAGCATATTGAAGATGGTAAATTATCTGTGGCAAAGGTAACATTTGGCGTAGAACCAAAAGATTATGAAGTGCAGGAATATATTCAAAAATACTATTTCGGTTTGAAATTCAGTCCGGCTGTTGAAGCTATTGTAAAGGATATAAAAAGAAATCCGAAACGGATGCAGCGTTCAGCAAAAAAGCAGATGCTGGAAACTGGCATTAGTACAAAATCACAACTGGCGTTGAAATTACAGCAGGAACAGAACAAGCATGAGCGTAAAGAGAGAAGCCGAAAGAAAAAAGAAGCGGAAGAACAGCGAATGTTTGAACTAAAACAGCTAAAGAAAAGAGAAAAGCATAAGGGACATTAAAAGTCCCTTGGGCTTTTTCTCAAATCGGGATTGTTTTAATATGTCTTAGATGCAGAAGGTGAACAAAAAATTGCTTATACTGTGAGAGGTTCGCAGTATGTGGCATGGCAGAGTAAAATTTTTAGCTACGAATTTACATATTGTTCTTTTGAGTAGCAGAAAATTTATATATTAATGTGTTCACTAAGGAGGATGTAGAGGATGATGTGATGTTGTATAAATAAAGTTGACACCTTATTCTCAAAGAATTCATGTATAATAAAGAGAATAAGGAGGAACTCTCAATGTCACGTACCCAACGTAAATACGACCACGAAT
>NZ_JBQKLL010000062.1:0-8606 GCF_052116245.1 Blautia sp. Sow4_E7 | reverse complement strand
CTGCCATAACCTATCCTCCATGATTGTAGTGAAATAGTCTAAATATCTTTCATCTACAATTATAGAGGAATCCAGAAGATTAGAAAATCCGCAGGAATATTTGGCGCTTACCAATGTAATATGGAACTGTCAATATCGTTTCCTTATTACTCTTTACTTCAAATACAAGCCGATATGTCCCCTGTGGTGCTACAGAACTTAATTTCAATAAGCCATTACCGTTATTCTTGTTATATGTTCCTGTTCCTCCAGTTATATCAAACTGTCCTCCTACAGAAGACAACACATCTGTTGCTTTTTGATTTCCACTTGCGCCAGAATATGCAGTTACAGTAACAACACTATCATCTGGAAGCTCTGCAACTTCAAACTTAAATTTCTGACCACTTACCCAATCTGCATTCGTTCCAATCTGATTTCCAGATACCTTCAAAGATGGTTTAGATTCAGCAGTTTTGCTAAAACTGATAGTAACTGAATCTCCTACTTTAACTCCATTCATAGGCTGTTCGGCATTGTTGGAATCTGCCAAATATAATTGACCTGTGAAGGAATAATTAGCCGCACTTTCTGGAATCATATCAGAAATCAGCTTTAATGTTTTTGTTTCTGTTGTATTTCGGTCAAGTCTCTTTAAATACTCCATTCTCATCTCCCGATACGGAACTATTTTCAGCAGAATCTTTAGCAGTTACTCCAAATGTAATCTTATAACTTCCAGCAGTATTTTCCAACAGCATTTGCAAAATCAACTACAAACATGTATTTCTTTATTATTCCCTCTGTTTCAGCTGTATACTCGAAGTTCTTAGTTCCACCCATACGTTTAAAATCCACTAATGGTATTTTCGATATATTTGCGTCAGCTTTATAATACCAATAACTCGATACCACATTCTTGGAAGAAAGCTCCATCATTGTAACTGTTGTCCCCTTTGGAAATCCAGTTTGAGCACTCCAGGAAAGATACTGCTCCTTGTAATTTCCTGAAATGAAATTGTTTAATACATACAATGCCGTAAATGCTGAATTTTCATCTATTTCACACTCTCCAGTAACTGAAGGCGCCGTATAGATTGCCCCTACAGCTACACCAGATCCAGTTACTGCCACCGGTGCTACCTTTCTGTCTATCTGAAGCCTATATGTAAAATCAATGTTGTCATTTCCAATAGTTATGTCTATATAGCGTGTTGTTGTAACATCTGTCAATACTTTTGAAAAATAAATATTATTCTGTACTTCTACTACTGCTCCAGCTGCAATAGACCAGCTGTTTTCCATTTCAGAAGTAGTAAGAATCGCCTCCGCTCCCGTTCCAATCTTATGCGTTATCTGGAACTGATTATTTGCTGCTGCACCAGTTAAATTAATAGGATCAGTCGAAATAAGCTGTGTACCATTATAAGCAACTACTTTTTTTACTTTAATTTTCTGTTCATTCTTAAATGTGAGATTCCCATTTCCTGCGTACCTTGGAATATTAAAATCCGCAGTTACTGGATTTTCCGCCCCAGCAGCTGTATTTAATTCAACAGTTATTGGCGCATTAGTTGTATCCTTCTGATATACAGCTGTAACCATATTATCACCACTTGGATAAGTATTGGTGGTTTCAACATTATTTCTTACATATGTATAACGGCCAAATGAACGCCATTCTGCTGAACATCCTGCCATGGATTCGAAATCATTCTCAGAATTATCATATTGCAAAACCATACTAAATTTATAGGAATCCCTGTACCAATGACAGCATTATCGTTGGTTGCAATTTTTACAGCAGTAACCTTTCCATAATCCATATTCTCAGAAGCAGCCGCCCAATTTACATTCCCTTGAATTGTCGCAGAAGTCAAATTTTGATCTGTTGTATAATAAACCGTGAAAATATTGTTCTGCTGCACAGTTTCATCATTTGTATCACTTGCACTTGTACTTCCCTCATTCGCAGTTATAGCCTTAGATGTTGTACTATTCGAAACTGAATCTACTTTGGTAATAACAACGTTCCCAGTTAATTTCAATCCAATTTCCTTATTCATTACCATTGCACTGGAATCACGAACAGAATCCTTAGATACGATAGGAATGTAATAATTAAAATTTTGAGCCCTTCCACCAGCACTGCTGCCTACGGTTACATTATATGTTATCTTTTCATTTGCCTGGCTAATTTTCACATTCTGCTGCTCAGCTTCATTATCCTCATCCTGAAGTTCTGTATCAACATCCAGTTTAGCCTCTGCTCTTGCAATATTTAAAATAGATTTGGTGTCTCTATTATATAGATTGAGACCTAATGGATCTAACTCCTCACTGCTATAAGCATCTTTCACATACTCTGCCAAAGAAGCAGTAGCCAAACTATTTTTTCCAAGATTACAAAAATCAGTAAATTTATTATATAATGTGCTCAAATTTCCAGCTGCTCCCCAGCTAACATTCTGTCCAGCTGCTTTTACTGCAAGACAATTTTGAAAGTTCCAGCTGCAGCCCTGCATCATTTCATTTGTAGCCAACCGGACTTCTACAGAAAAACCACCAGAGGCAGTATCTCCATTTTCACTTTCAGCGCTGGCATTTATTGTATCAGCGGTTATCATCCACCATTTAGCCTTTGTCCCATCAACTGTACATTCAGATCCCGATATCTCTTTTACTGCTTTTGCTGGAACTGTTTCTTTTGTTACGTCTTTAATAATTGTTACTTGTTCTGTTCCCGAAATACTTACGTTTTCAGGCAGACAAATATAAAATATCCCGTTCTCAAATACATGATATCCATTTACTACATTGGTATCACTACAAGCTTCTACATGAACATTTTTCTGTTATCTTTCTGCGCTACTGAAGCTTCTCATATACGGTATAACCGTCTCTTCCGCCCCGTTTGGTCTGATAAAGGGCATTGTCGGCTCTCCGGTACAGTTCCATAAAGGTTTCTCCATCCCTGGGCGCAAAGGCAATTCCCACACTGCTGGTAAGCCGGTGCCCCTGAAGCTCCGGGATCTCCAAAGCTCTTATTTTTTCCTGGAAGCTCTTCACCCTTGCCTCCATGATCTCTCTGGTACCAATGTCATAGAGAAGCACCACGAATTCATCTCCCCCAATACGTCCCACCACATCCAGGTCACGGAACTGGGACTGCAAAAGTCCGCCAAAGGTCTGGAGCACCTTATCTCCCACTGCATGTCCATAGGTATCATTGATCTCCTTGAAATGGTCCATATCCAGGATCATAAATCCATGGAGCACTTTCTGGTTCTTAATCTTCAGCATACTGTCAATAAATTTCTGGGTGTTCTCTTTATTATATACGCCCGTAAGTGCATCCAGCTGTGCTGACCGCACCAGAGCCGCTTTTTCCTTGTTATTGCGAAGGGCAATGTACAGCACCAGAAGTGCAACCAGAATATAGAAGGTTCCCATAAAGATCAGCTCGTACCGGCTGATAAACGCATAATCCTGCTGGGCTGCCTCTACCGGCACTGCATAGCAGATCAGCCAGTCATTATAGCCAAGAGGCATGTAGGCCAGATAACGGTCCGCCTCCTTCCGCTCTGCCAGGCAAAGCTTGACCAGACCGGTGTTCCCTTCTGCAAATTCTGTCTGAAGGGATTCTAAGGTATGCTCCTCTTTCAGATTCTTCTCATTGTAATATTCAAACAGGTTGGTTCCATATGTAATTCCTCTGTCTGAGGCGTTGCCGCTGTCAAATGCGATAATATCCCCTTCACTTGTCACAATGGCACTGCTTCCCTCCCCGCCAAACAGATCTGCGAAAAGCAGATGGCTGAGAGCTCCCACATTCAGGGAACCGCCTAACACACCGATGATCTGATCCTCCTGGTATACCGGCACTCCCAGCACCACACGGATTTCCTTGTCCACACTGCTCTGCAGGGGATCACTTATGGTCTGCTGCCCATGGATGGCCTCCTGAAAATACCTTCTGTGTGCCACATTCTTGGTCACGCCATTGTCATAGTAGGCATTTCCTGCATTGTCGATCAGTGCCATCCGCTCAAGCTCCGTCTGTTCGTACAGGGAAACCAGCCGTTCTTTATTTTCTTCGGAAAAAAGCTGATCCGACTTTCCCATCTCCGACGCGATCTCATTCAAATACTGATAATGAATATCCAGAATGGTCCTCATGTGTTCACTCTGTCTGGATACGTCTGCCATCATGATCTCCCGGGAGTTTACCTCCACCGCCCGCTGTACGCAGGTAAAAAAGATCAGAATTCCCACCACAACTGCGGCGATGAACACACTGGTCGCAACAACGTAGTTCTTTAACTGAAACTGTTTTCTCCTCATCGTAATGCTCTCCCAAAGTTTTTTTACATTATATCAAATATACGATGAGAAAATCTACAAAATCTCATTTTAAACGCCTTTTTTCGCAAAAATAACGCAATAAAACAACTTGCTTAAATTTTATTTCAGATCAAGATACGCTGCCTCTTCCGCTGACAGTTCAATCTGGAGAGCTTCCACATTTGCTGTCATCCGCTGGGATCTGGACATGCTGGCTGCTGCAAAGGTATTCAGCGGCTGGGCAAAGATCCAGCTCATTGCAATCTGCGGCACAGATGCATGATGTTTTTCCGCCAGAAGCTCACATCTTCTCAGACGTTCGAAATTATCTTCGCTGGCATAAGCTTTTATTGCAGGCGCATCAAGGAAATTTTTCATATTGGCAGTCTCTGTGCTTTTCATTTTCCCGGAAAAAAGCCCTCTTCCAAGAGAAGAATAAGCGATGACTGGCATTTGGTTTTTGGCATACCAGGCTCTTGCCGCTTCATTTTCTGGACCGGATATGGTTACACAGCCGCCGCCCCAGGGATCACGGAGCTGGCGCGCCAGACCAAAATTAGGGCTTGAAACGGAAAATGGGATCAGATTGTGCTTATAGGCATATTCGTTTGCTTCCTCAATTCTGGTATGTGTCCAGTTGGAACCACCAAATGCACCTATTTTTCCTTCTGCGTACATGGCATTAAAAACTTCCACCGGCACTGCCACATCTGTCCCTGGATCGTCCCTGTGAAGCAGATAAATATCGATATAATCCGTTTTCAATTCTTCCAGTGACTTTTCCAGATCTTTGCGCATGGCTTTTTCGTTTACTCTTTTTCGCCATAAAAAATCGGGATGGCCACACTTGCTTAATATCACTACTTCCTCTCTTTTCCCGCTTTTTTCCAGCCAGTTTCCAAGAGATTTCTCCGCCCCGCCATAAGCCCGGGCTGTGTCAAATGCATTGATCCCATTTTCCAGTGCCGCCTCAAAAACAGCGGTTCCGTCCCCGCCATTTTGAATTGGCGGAAATGCTGTCCCTGCAAAAATCCGGGAGACTTTTTTGGTTACATAGGGGATTGTGGTGTATAAACAATTGTTTTTCATTGGAATAAACGTCTTCCTTTCTGAGTGGCCATATTTTTTGAAAAAGACATCCTCCAGAGTATATTTTCTGAAGGATGTCCCAGGTTTTTATTATAAACAGTGTTTTAAGGATTTACAATAGTTTATAAATGGTTTACTGCCCCTGCTTTGCGATCTGCTCCAGCAGAATCTCTTCCGCGTAGCCGCAGGCGCGCTGGACAGAGCCGGGCTCAAATGGATTGGACAGATTCGCATAGCGTAACGTTTCCAGATAGCTGCGGCTGCCGCCGGTTTTGCAAAGCTTCAGATAGTCCTCCCATGCGGCCTTTTTGTCCTCGGCATATTTCTTCTTGAATTCCATCGCGCCCATAGTAGTGAGTGTGTAGTTGATATAGTAGAACGGATAGAGATAAATGTGCAGCTTGTGGTACCAGTATCCGCCGCGCTCCATAAAGTCATCGTTCTCATAGCGGCGCCATGGCATATATTTTTCCTCAAGGAGATGCCACTGATAGGTCCGCTCCTTTGGTGTCAGCTGGGGATTGGCATAGCAAATGTACTGGAACTCATCTACCGCTACACCGAAAGGCACAAAGGTCAGTGCCTCCTGCAAATGCGCAAAGCGGAATTTATCCGCCTGGTCTCCGAAAAACCACTCGGCATAGGGATAAGCGAACTGCTCCATAGACATAGAATGAATTTCTGCTATGTCAGTGGATTCGCTGTAATAGTCTGAGATTGGCTGGCTACGCATGGCCATATATCCAGCGAAGGCGTGACCTAATTCATGTGTCAGCACCTGCATATCAAAAATCGTGTGGTTGAAACAGGAAAATACAAAAGGCGCTTTCAGGCTTGGCAGACTGGTCATGTAGCCAGTAGATGCCTTGCCGGGCTTATTTTGCAAATCCATCATCTCGTGGTCGATCATAAAATCTATAAATTCGCCAGTCTCCGGGCTGATCTCGTGATACATTTTCTGTGCGGTTTTCATCATGAAGGCATCGTCTCCCGCTGGCTCGGCGTTACCGTCCGGGAACACCATTTTCTCGTCGCACCACATAACATGATCGATACCAAGCCGCTTTGCCTGTGCATCATAGAGTTTCTGGCACAATGGCACAAGGACAGTACGTACCTGCTCACGGAAGGATGCAACTTCCTTTTCGCCGTAGTCTGTACGTCCCTGTTCCAGATAGCCCACAGGGATGTAATTCTCATAACCAAGATTCTTGCCCATCTGGTTGCGGATACGGATCAGCTCATCCCAGATTTCCTCCAGGCGGGACTCATTTTCCTCATAGAATTTCGAATACGCCTTAACAGCAGCCGCCCGCACCTCACGGTCGGGATGTTCGAAATATTTCTGCACACCATAGAGGTTCAGTGTCTTGCCATCAAAAGAAATCTCGGCAGTCGCCATGATCTTCTGATATTCGTTAGTCAGGCGGCTCTCCTGCTGGCGCAGCGAAATATTCGCCTCGCAAAACAGCTTCTTCTGTAAATCCATGGAAACAAAATACTGCGCACCAAACTCTTTCTCGATATCTGCACGGAAAGGACTGGAGGCAATAGCCTCGCTGAGTGCAACCTCCTGTCCCGTAAGTGTAGGCAGCGTGTTTTGCAGATATTCTATCTCTGCTTCATAAAATTCGTCCCTGGTATCAAGAGTGTGGCGGATGTGCGCAATAGAATACTGTGTGGAAAGCTCGCAGGTTCCGCGGTCTATCTCAAAGAGAAGCCCACGCAGTGCATCATAATCTTTGGCATGCTCTACTGCATCTTTCCACGCATCAAGCTGCACACGCCGCGCTTCCAGGTCAGGGCGCTTGTATTCCAGGGTTGAAAACTTGTAATTTTCCATAGTTTTAAGATTCTCCTTATATATAAGTATTTTTAGAATTTGGTTATACGAATGTAGGTCACTAATTTAGACAGTTACAACTTTTTAGCCATTATAATTCTTGCTGCACTGTTTGCATTTTCCTCGCCCACGTGTACGCTCACATACAGGGACTTTCCATTCATTTCCGCACTTCTTACATTTCCACCAAATTTCTTTCCCAGAACCAGCAGTAATAAGCTCTGGTTGTAAGCCTTTATTTTTATCATAAATCCACTCAGATACCAGATCTGGATGAGTTTCACTTAGCGGCTTTACTCCACTTTTTAAAAGTGTGATCTGCCGTGCTTTTGCCTGTTTGATTCTGCCGCATACAGGACAACCGGTAGGATGATTGGATCTAGTTCGCATAATTCCTGTAGCCCGCCATTTATTTCCACAAATTTCGCATCTCCACCAAACATGCTTACCATATCCCGGAACAATTTCATATGGACTAAGATTTCCATTTAGTTCCCACTCCCACTCAGAAAGTAGTTGTGGATATAATTCAGCAAGTGACCCACCTGCCTTTTGTATATAAGTTCTTTGCACTGTTTTGGCGCGCTTCTTTTTATTACAGCAAGGGCAACCTTTTCCCTGATGTTGACTAGTTACTTTATCAAGCCATTGATATCCACATGTATGACACTTCCAATAGTATTTCTTCTCAGTACTTATACTAACCTTGTGGGGTGACATTTCATTTTTCTCATAATCCCAGTCTTTTAAAAGTTCAATATCAGTAGTAATATCATTATATCCCACTAAAACCTGACGATTACTACATATCGGGCATCCGCAGTTTTGCTTATCTCTTGTTCTTGAAGCAATTGTTGCCTGCCATTCATGCCCGTTTTCACATATCCACCAAACTCGTTTTCCACTTCCTACAGTTACTTCATCTGGTTTTACATCACAATTTTTTAAATAATTCCATTGTTTCGCAATTGCAGGTTTTTGTGAAGCAAGATCATTAAAACCTTTTAATATCCTTTTTCCTGAACAATATGGACATTTTCCACTTGAAACTTCATATGCTACAGAACTTTGCCATTCATGTCCACATTTTCCCAACCACCATACTCTTTTTGAAGACGCAACGGAAACCATTTCTGGTGCTAAATTTTTGTTTTTTATTGGATGCCATAATGCAGCTATATCTGTAACTTTATTCTTTAATGAATTTTCTTTTATAGTATATTCAATTAACGAATATATTTGTTAGTGACTTCATGAGCTGTCACTGATGTGATTTCATCGCCTGTCAGTAGATTGTTCAGTTTTCTGTCTTTGTTTATGTTAGCAGACTGGGGAGTTTCCCTCCCCAGAG
>NZ_JBQKLL010000061.1:0-9694 GCF_052116245.1 Blautia sp. Sow4_E7 | reverse complement strand
CTCCTGTGGTGTTTTTCGTGAAAAGTGTGAAACACACTTTTTACACTTTTCACACCATTATCTCATCTTTTGGAGACGCAAGGAAGTTGACTGGTTATTCACCATTTACTGATATAGCATCGTTTTTTGATTAGTCTGGCATTCTGCCGGGGTACATGATCACGAGTTCTCCTCTTACCAATCCCCAGTTCCGAATCGGCATGCTCCACTTTTTTGTTATCTCATTCGTCGAGATATAGAGTGATTTCAGCAGAGCCTGTGAACTTGGAAATACGCTTCTCTGCTTGTTTAGCCGCCGATAGGAAGAATTCAAGGATTCTATTGCGTTCGTTGTATAAAATGCTGTTCTGACTTCCTTAGAGAACTTGAAGATCGGTGATATAGCATCCCAGTTATCATGCCATCTGTTCATTGCGCTGGGATACATTGGTGCCCATTTATCTGTTACAGCATCGAGCTGTTTCAATGCAGCCGGTTCATCCGATGCCGTGTATATCGTCTTAAGGTCTTTGGCAAACGCCTTCATGTCTTTATTTGCGACATATTTTAGCGTATTTCTTACCATATGCACGATACAGCGCTGCTGTTCTGTTGCTGGAAACGCTGTGGAAATCGCTTCTTTGATACCGGTAAGTCCATCTGAACAGAGAATGAGGATGTCCCTGAGTCCACGGTTTTTCAGACTGTTAAGGACGCTTAACCAGAATTTACTGCTTTCATTTTCGCCGATCACAATAGACAAAACTTCTTTTTTTCCATCTTCATTAATGCCTAAAACAATATAGGCTGCTAATTTGCGGACAATTCCGTCATCCCGAACTGAAAAATGGATGGCATCAATAAACACAATCGGATATACAGCACTGAGTGGCCGATTCTGCCATTCCTCTATTTGGGGGAGTAGTTTATCTGTGATATCAGAAATCATGCCCTCGCTTACTTCAAACCCGTAAATGTCATCGATGGTCTCGGAGATCTGGCGGGTAGTCATTCCCTTGGCATACATGGAAATGATTTTGTCCTCAATTTCTGAAATGTCTTTTTTACGTTTGGGTAAAATCTTGGGTTCAAAGGTACTTTCCCGGTCCTGGGGAACATCCACTTCAAACTCACCGTATTTACTACGGACACGTTTGCTCTTTGTTCCATTTCGAGAATTGTTTTGAGAAGAACGTTCATACTTGGCGTAACCAAGATGATCATCCATTTCAGCCTCCAGCATTTCCTGAATCGTTCCGGAAAGAAGATCTTTCAGAGCAGCCTGAATGTCATCTGCAGTCTCGATATCATACTCCTGCAGTAACCCCTGAATGATGTTTCTTTTTCCTTCAGTCATCGGTTTTGGTTTGTAAACTTCTTTTTTTCTGTTTGCCATAATAAAGGGCCTCCTATGAATTAGATTTTATCATAGAAGACCCTTATCGCATATATTTCCATATGCTATTTACAGACTTTTTTTCACAGGCTCGCACAATTTCTCTGCCTTCCCTGAAACGGAAAGATCTCTTACAGGTTCTCCTTAGGATTCCGTCTCCCACTGTACGAAAGCATGCCTGCACCATTGCAAGCAGTTCCATGCAGATAGACAGGGACAGAAACTATATTTCCTGCAACATTGCCATAAAAATCACCGCCGAAGTAAACCGGCTGAAGAGGGCAGAAGAGCAGCAGCTTATGGACACATACTCTGCTAGGAAACGGACTGTAAAAGTATATTCTGCTGCCCAGTTAAACTGTATCCAAAATATATGCCTGCAGGAAGAACCATCCCTTTACCTGCCCATGCTGCTGGCAACAGCAACTGGGTTCCGGATTTCAGAACTCCGAGCCTTAAAATATGAGAATATTGACTTTCTGAATAAATACGCATCTATCGAAACCCAGCTTGGACGCACAAAAATTTCCTTTTGTTTATTCTTTCTGAACAAATATTATGATATTATGGAAGAAGGAAGAGAACAACTATAAAGAAATATTTAAGAAATCAAGGCGAAAAAAATCAAAATAATAATAATTTGAATTGAATTTCCTGCATATTATGGATATAATAATATCGGAGGTGCAAAAATATGTTAGTAGAATTTCGATTTAAAAATTATAGATCTTTCAGGGATGAAGCTGTTCTTTCTATGGAGGCAGTTGGACTTGCATCGTTTAAAAGCTGTCTGATCGAACAAAATAATATGAAGGTATTACCAGGTGTAGCCATTTATGGAAAAAACGGTGGAGGCAAGAGTAACGTAATCCGGGCATTTTGGTTAGCTGTTCAGTTTATTCGAAATGCACAGAGAACACAGCATGAAAAAGCTGCGGTTCCCGTAGTACCTTTTGCACTCAATGATTATTCTGCAAATGAACCAACAGAGTTTGAATTTGATTATATTAATGACGGTATAAAATATTGGTATTCATTTTCTGCAACGAAGCAAAAAATAGTAAGAGAGTCTTTATATCATGCACCCAAAGGGCAAAAAGCCCAGGTATTTGTCAGAGAAGGACAGAAATTTACATTTACTGAGGATAAAGCAAGGAGAAAATTAATAAGTGAAACGGTAGCTGAAAACCAGCTGTTTTTCTCAGTTGCGTGTACAATGAATGATGCGATATGTATTAATGCAATGAAATGGTTTCGGGAAGATATTTTCTTTTCCAGGGATTATACCGACATTCCGAGGCAGTTGCTGGAATATTACAATGACAGCAATATGCTTAAAGCTATTTCGGATTATGCAAAAACAGCAGACTTTGGAATTGAAGAGATGCAGTTTGAGGTAGAAAACAAGGAAATTGGAAACGATCTTGAATTTCCTGATGATATTCCAGAAGACATGAAGGCTGCGCTGACATCATTTATCCAGATTTTGTCTGAGACTTCCAACAATTCGGAAGGCCAGCTGAAAATGAGCCAGGTAAAAGCGAAAACCAGGCATAAGGGCATTAATGCTGCAGGTGAGGACAAACTGTATCATCTGGAATTGGAGGATGAATCAGATGGAACAAGGAAATTGATGTCAATTGCACCTGCAATTGAGTCTGTCCTTAATAAAGGAGGAATTTTATTAGTAGACGAATTAGAGAGGGAATTACACCCTATGCTTGTTAATTTCATTATTGCAAAGTTTCAAAGCCAAAAAAGCAATCCCAATGGTGCCCAGATTATTTTCACCACGCATAACACTGAACTTATGAATTTAGAGTTTATGAGAAAAGATCAGATTTATTTTGCAGATAAAAAAAGGTCTGATGGCTCATCTGAGCTTTACAGCGTGACTGATTTTGTTACCAAGACAACCGATAATATCCGGAAAGGCTATTTGGTTGGAAAATATGGTGCCACTCCTAACATTGAGATTGAAGAGGTAGAATAATGGCAAGAAAAACTGGCGGCAGAGGATCTGGTAAAGTTATTATCAGAGTGTTTTGTGAAGGAGAAAGTGAACAGGCATATACTGAATTTTTGAAGCATAAATTCAGTGATGTGGCTGTAATTGAGTATCCGAAAGAAACTGGGTTATTTGACAGAGCAAGTGATCGTTTTGCTAAAGATCCATTGTACAGAGACTATAAAGAGGTTATTAACGAAATTTGGTTCTTCTTTGATGTTGAAACAAAGGATATTGATAAAGTAAATGAACGGTATCAAATAATAAAACGCTTAAGGAAATTTGGCAGGAATAAGAATACGCGTGTTCGTCTGCTAATGACAACGGGATGTATTGAATATTGGCTCATGCTGCACCGCAGATATTATACGCCTTCTTTGCAAACTACTGCTGAGAAAGAGAAAGTGATTTCTGACATAAAGTTAGAAGAGCCTTTATATAAAAAGGGAAATAGAGAAATCACTGCAAAGATTGCAAAAGATTATCCGATTGCAGTGAAATATGCCAAAAAGACTTTGGCAAGACTTTTGGATGAAGGTATGCCAGGTTTAGAAGATACTGACATACGAAATCAGTGGCTGCTCAGAAAATGTATGACCTTTTCCAATGTTTTTGAAGCCATTGAATTTCTGGAAAATAAGGAAAACTGAAGGAATGGTTTTGGTAACATATTCCCAAATTTCCAAAGTATGTTTGGCGAAAAAGGAATTTTCGAAATGTATAGTGTTCCCACTGCACTATACATTTTTTATTTATCGTCCTTTTTCCTTTACATAAAAATACACATAGGAGAAGCAAAACAATGCAAGAAAAAAGAACACCTGTATTCCAGGCTGAAGACGGTTCTTGGGGACATATCACCCAGACAGTAAATCCCCTTATATGTACCATCGAATACAAATGCCATTCCGGTTTTCCTTCAAAAGAAGAAGCAGAAGAAAGCTACCAGAAATCCCAGGATGCCTATTCCAGCCAGATCCAGCAGCTGAAAAAGTCCCGGAAGATCCCGTTTACCTTTTCTGAATATCTGGACTACTGGTTTCGTGAAGTCTACTCCCCTTATTCCACCAGCAAAAGTACCTTATTCAAATACCGCTGGGTCCTATACCAGATCATCCTTCCACATCTTCAGAATGACGTTCTCCTGAACTGTGTCAGCGAAGAGTTCCTGGATAAACTGCTTGATTCCTGCCAGGGATACTGCCAGAATGGAGGCTATTATGCCTATAAGTTATTAAATATCATCTTATGGTCTGCTTACCAGAATAATTATATTCCGGAAAAGGAATTTCCCAAGCTAAAACACTATCCGGATCCTCAGCATAAATCCGTATTCCTTTCCACCGAACAGATCCGGAAACTGCTTGACCAGGCTTCCACAACATCCTCTTATCTGGAAATCCTTCTTGCCCTTTTCTGCGGACTTTCTACAGGAGAAATCCTGGGACTGAAATATTCAGACCTCAATTCCAAAGAACATACCTTAACTATTCAGCGGCTCTGTACCGATAACAGGGCTCATCTTGACACTCCAACATTTAAGAACCTTTTTGGAACTGCCCAGAACCGAACCTTGAAAATACCAGATTTCATTTTCCAGGAACTTTCCAAACGTAAAAAAGAAAACCGGCTGATCCTGGAAGCCAATCCTGATACAACAGAATTTCAGGATTATGTCTGCCTTGGCGCCACTGCAAGAATAAAATCCACCTCTACCCCTGGTACAACACTTAGAAATATCACGAAAACAGCCCTTCTTCCAACTCTTAGTATGACTGATCTTCGTCATGTGTCAGCCTATATACTGGCAGAAATGGGAATGGATATCGAAAGCATTTCCCATATCCTGGGACACACAAAACTCAGTTCCACCATCGCATTCTGCTGTAATTTTCCTGATGAAAATAATGAAATTGAAACCGCATTAAACAACACCTTGGATCCGGTTTTTGAAATCCAGGGCAGTCTGGGAAAGGAGGTTTCCCATGCCCAAGGGAAAATGCATTGAAAAACCATCTGTGAAAGATACCTTCTTTTTAGGAAGCGTTGTCTCCTGTCTTCCCGGAGGAAGTATAAGTTATATAAAGTCCCGTAAGAGATACAGTTTCCGTTTTAAACTTGTTTTCCAGTCGGGAATTTCAAAATCGATCCAGCGCGGTGGCTTTCCCACCCATAAAACAGCCCAATTTGCCAGAGATGAAGCACTCATTCAGATCTGCCGGAAGCAGTTTGTCCCGTATTCCTATACCGTAAAAGAATTTTATGATTACTGGCTCTGGTATTATATGTGGGACGAAAAAGATATTTCGTACAACACCTATATGACATACCGGAACATCATATTGAATTATATTGATCCTGCACTGGGTACCATTTCCCTGCCTTCCCTGAAACGAAAAGACCTCATCCAGGTTCTGCTTGGGATTCCGTCCCCCAATGTGCGAAGGCTCGCCTGTGCGGTTGTCAGCAGTTCCATGCAGGTCGCCAGAGACAGAAATTATATTTCCTGTAACATTGCCATGAAAATCACCGCAGAAGTGAATCGGCTGAAGAGGGCAGAAGAGCAGCGTCTTATGTCCACACCCGCAGCCAGGAAACAGGTTGCAAAAGTATATTCCTCTGCGCAGCTGAGCCGTCTCCAGAATGTATGCCGGCAGGAAGAACCATCCCTTTATTTGCCCATGCTGTTGGCCGCCGCAACCGGTCTCCGGGTTTCGGAACTCCGGGCCCTGAAGTATGATAACATCGACTTTTTAAACAAATGTGCATCTATCGAAACCCAGCTCGGACGCATAAAAAATGCAGATCCAGATAAAAACTACCATTCCATGCAATTTCAGGAGAAAAGGCTGAAAACGGTAAACAGACGGAGGAAAGTTGTACTGCCCGATTATGTCCTGACGGAGATCCTGCTGGAGCGGCAGCGTTATGAACACAACCGGACCACAGAACCGGATTTCTGTGACCTGGGCTATGTCTGCTGCCGCAAAAATGGTTTGCCCTATGGACAAAATTTTTACAAAAAGCCGTATCAGCGTCTGTTAAAGAAATACAATTTTCCAAAGATCGACTGGCGGAAACTGCGCAATTCCAATGCTACCATCCTGGCCAACGAAAAAGTCAGCATGAAAGCCATTTCAAAAAACCTTGGGCATTCCAGTCCGGATTTTACCAATACTGTATATGTAGACTATCAGCCGCTGGTCTATGACCTCAGCAGACAGATGGAAGAGTATGTCTTACTTTATGGGCTTCTGCCAGAATCCCTGGCCAAGAGGAGCCGTAAGGTATATGTTCTTCCGGATGACTCGGCATATATGAAATATTTTTCGGATAAAATTTAAACTTTCATTTCTTTATAAGACGCACAGTGTAACGATCCGTTATATTGTGTGTCTTTTTCTTCTGTATAAGCAGGAACTTTTGATCCCTATTCAGCCCCAATTTAGTTTTTCCAATGTCTTCTTATAAAAATAAGCTATTTCTATTATTTTCATACATATTATATATGTCTATAAAATAATTTTATCTGAACGCCAATTTAGCTAAATTATTTTTTCCAAAACAGGATTTCAAAATCCGACATAATAGTAATAAAGGCAGGAAAATACTGGTTCGAATGCCAGCCATCAGTCGGCACTGATGTTTTTACGCCTTATATAAGCAGGAGGTCCTTTATGCAGAAAAAAGCAGAAGAGAATGTATTTTTCTCACACAAAAATTTATGGTGCTGCCATACTCCGGTTGTAAACTTTAACGCCAAGACCATTGAACACCGTACCCGCACAGGATTTCTGACACGGGACAATGCAGAAAAAGCTTATGAGAAAGCCGGCCGCCTTTTCCCAAAAGAGCTTGCAAAGCTGAAAGCATCCAGCCCGTGTCCATTTACTTTCACGGAATATCTCAAACACTGGTATGAAAAGCTCTACGTCCCGGCGAGTACCAGTGGAAGCACAAAAGTAAAATACCACTGGATCATCTACCATATTATTCTGCCCCAGGTCACTGCCGATCCGCTTCTTCCATATATAGATGCAGAATACATTGAAAACCTGATCGAATCCTGCAGGAACTATTGTACAAGTGCAGAATATGCCGTCTATAAATTATTATACAGGATTCTTTATTCTGCCTGGAACCAGGGATTCCTTGAAACATGCCTGGCATCTGACATCACAGAACGCAAAGAAACGAAATCCAGCCTTCGTATTTATACAAAAGAACAGCTGAAATTATTCTTGAATGCCATACATGAAGATCCATATACACACCGCCTGGAGTTTCTTCTGGCACTGTTCTGCGGACTGCGTCCTGGTGAGATCCTTGGACTTACTTATAACAACTTCGATTCCAGCACCCAAACCTTAAACATCCATAAACAATATACAAAAGATGGACGCCTTCCTTCTGAATCAGCAGATTCCAAATACAGCTGTAAGAAGTTGGAAGGAGACCGGTACCGTTCTTTTCAGATCCCGGATTTTGTCTGTGAGGAACTTGTCCTCCGGCAGGAAAAAAATATGTGTTTCTTTCGCACCCATCCGGATAAAAAGGATAATGATAACTTCTGCATCAGCAGCCGTGGGAAAGTAAAAACCCTGGAAACCCTAAATACAAGATTAAAATACATCACGGAAAAGAATGGACTTCCCATTATTACCATGTATGATCTCCGTGATATGTTTGTCTGGATCCTGTTAGAAAAAGACTGCCCCTGGGAAGAAATCCAAAAGCTTACCGGAGGTGTTAAAATGGAACGCTTTTTAGGAACCTCATAAAAATCCATAACAGAAAGGAAAATGATAAAATGCCACAGAACACGATTAACCCGACAAAACTCAAAGACATTTTCTCAAACGGAAACCTGGTTTTGGCAACGCTTTCAGCCCATCCGCTTTACATTACCGCCCGAAACCAGTATTGTTACCGTATGAATTGTACCTTCGAATCAGGACGCCGCAAAATGGTTCAGACGAAATATTACGATACAGAAGCAGAAGCCGAGGCTATGTATCCAGTTTACAAAAAACAGGTGGAAGAAAAGCGGATTACTGTTTTTAAGTGTACCGTACAGGAATTCCATGCATACTGGACTCATTCCTACTGTTTTGACAATGCGTACAACCGGTCTATTGTAGCTTATATTCTTCCGGTCCTCGGAAAACATTTCATAGACAACGTGACTGCCAGCGATCTGATGGATATCCTTGCAAAAGTTCCATCTTCCGAATTTTACAGGGTATGTGATGCTGTAACCTGTTTTTTCCGGGATGCACGGGACCATTACTGTACAACGCAGGATAACAGCGCAGATGCAGTCCGCATAATGAAAGAAAGAAAAAAAGCAGAAGAGGATCTGCATAATTATAACGAAGTTCCTTCCGGTACCTATTCTCCCCAGCAGCTTCTCCAAATGCTGCAGATCTGCAAACTGGAAGCACCGACCATCTATCTTCCCATGCTTCTGGCATCCACTGCCGGCCTGAGGATTTCAGAAATCCTTACGGTCACGTTCCGGGATATTCATTTTTACAACCAGACCATCTGCCTGCAGCTTCCCGTAAAAGATGATCTTCCCAATCGAACGGATACCATCACCATCCCGGAAGAAAACACGAAAATGGTATACCTGGCCGATTTTGTGATGGACGAAATCCGGCTCCAGAAGGAACGCTTGGAAACCTGTCAGAAAACAGCCACGGATTTCAATCCTTCCGGATACTTGATCTGGGGACGGAACGGTTTCCAAAGACAAAATAATTTTATCAACAAGCCTTACGCCAGGATCTGCGCAAAATGTCCGTTTCCTACCTTTCCGTGGAAGGAACTTCGAAGAATAAAGTTATCAGCCAGCAGCATGAAACGATTTGCCGAAACCCTTGGGGCTGAAAATTCCGAACAGCCCCAGCCACGCGAGATTCCAAAAATTCCAATTGACAGAAGTGACCTAATAGAATTGATGAAATAATCAGCCAGCCAATATATGAAAACAAAATGAAAGCCATCTCTTGAAAACTACCGCATTTCATCATGCGTGTTTAAAAGGGATGGCTTTCATTTTTTTCTTCATAATATAGGAATAAATATTTACAGCAAAAAAGTGACCAAACAGGAATTTTATAATTTCCGTCAATCCTAACAAGATATAATAAATAACACTAAATAACACTAAATAACATTTTATAGCATTCATTGATACGTAAGCGCACAGTTTTAAGGTGTACCCCATAACTGAAATCTGGCACCCTGCGCTAGGATGCCAGACATGCGAGTATTTTACTCCATTTTTATTTGCAAGTTTCCCGAAC
>NZ_JBQKLL010000060.1:0-10594 GCF_052116245.1 Blautia sp. Sow4_E7 | reverse complement strand
CAAGAGGGTGCTCTGAGATTTTTTCTTTCTGTAGGATAATGACAGTATACAGAGCAACCTGACGACAGGCAATAAGATCTATAAAATGCTATTTTAAAAGAGCATCAACAACTAAAAGGAAATTTTTCTATGATAATAAATGAACAGCCCAAAAGAGTAACTGATGTTGTCGCAACCATGGCAATTGAAGATATGTATCTTAGCAGAGAATTTGTTGACGAACTTGTTAAGGTTGCCAATGGCAAACGTACGTCAGAGTCTTTAAGACAGGAAGTAATCAAAAAATATGCCAGATAATCAATATTGTTATCCAGAATCCAATGTTCTAAAGAATAAATTAAATATCACAGATGCCCGGGAACTATCCGGGGCAGAAAAAGAATTAACCGCGATTCGGCTTTATGAGTTACAGGAAAATCCCATTAAAGGCAAATTTGATTTCGCACATTTAAGAGCCATTCATAAGTATATTTTTCAGGATCTTTACCAATGGGCTGGGAAAATTCGAACTGTAGAAATTGGAAAAGGAAATCTGTTTTGTGCAACTGCATTTATTCCAGATTATGCTGATTCTGTGTTTCGGAAATATTTTTCACAGTGTAAATCCGCAAAAGACAACAGGGATGAATTTATAAAAGTTTTTGCTGATAATTATGGCGACTTAAATGCATTACATCCATTCCGGGAGGGAAATGGAAGAACTCAGCGAGAATTTGCAAGACTTGTTTGCTTAGAATGTGGTTACGATTTTGATTTATCCTGTACTACCCACCGGGAAATGCTGGAAGCAAGTAAACTGTCTTTTGACAGAGCGGATAGTTCTCTTTTTATTAGAATTTTTTCGAAGGCAGTAGTACCTTATGGCTCACCGACAAAAGGTTAATCTGAGCCCCTGAAATTCTACGTAATATACAGCGACGGTCAAATGAGAAAATAGCCGTCGCTGTTACATTAATCATTGACAATGTCCTTCACTAAGTCGTATACTTAATCTACTTTCACCAAAGAAAAATCTAAATCTGATCATTCGGTCAGGTAATTCCAATTTGTTATGAATGTTTTTGTATCGATATGAAACGGTTGTTGTAGAGTCACATTTTTATATACTAATACTTGAAATATGATAAATATATGTATATACTAATGGTAGTACAAAATGTTCATTTCTGTATTACGCACATGACTTTACGTAACCTTTTTCATATGCAGAAAGGAGTGTGCATGCGGAAAGAGAACGCTACATCAAAAGACAGATTGTTTTTATCTGCTGCTTCAAATTGGAGTCTATTTGGGGATGGAGCGCTGGTCGTCAGCCTTTAAAATGGACGATCTGACCAGGACAAGGGTTTTTCCGGAAGAACTGCGGAAATTATTTGCAGAGAAACCAATGCTGCTTTTTGAAGTGTATCATTTCCAAAATATCGAATGGTTCCAGACAGATTTGCGACAGGTTTGTGGATTCTTGCAAAGAACGAATGATAAAACGGCATTACAAGAGTATGTAAAAGAGAATGAAGCTGTTTTCTCTAGACTAGAAGAAGACACTTTTGATTTACTTACCGTAATGTCTGGAATTAGGGCTATGAAACTTATAAAAAGAGATGTTGAAAACGTGGGAGGTGGGTTTGATATGTGTAAGGCGTTTGATGATATGATGAGGGATAGTAAACAGGAAGGTATTCGTGATGGCAAACGTGAAGGTAAACGTGAAGGAAAACGTGAGGGCATACGCGAAGGCGAGCGTATGACAGAAGAACGCATGAATGCATTAATTCAAAAGTTAGTTTCTGCTGGGCGCATTAATGATTTACTGCAAGCAAGTAAAGATAAAAAATATCGAAAAAAATTAATGGGCGAATTGGGGATTGCATGAGGATAAAACTGGGTGGTGGCTTTGAGGGCTGCCACTCTATTTATTTGGAAATTTTAGTGTTAAAGATAAGTGGGGATTTGTGGCTGGCTAGAGGGGGATTTCATTTGAATTGAGTTCGTTCAATTATGGGGGAATTGGGATGGGAAGGGCCGTGTTGGTTGCGATTAGTATTCCGATTTTCTCATCACAGTTAGAGAAATCTAGAGATGCTGTTTCAGTTTCTAATATGCGTGCAGCTTATGCTCAAGCACAGGCAGCTTGGTTAACTGGTAGTGGTGATGGAACAGGAACTGACGGTAATACAGATGCAACTGTTACAGTAAATAAAACTGATAAAAAAGTTACAGTTACAGGTGCTGTTATAAAAAGCCAAACAGGTAATAATTGGAGTGGATTAGCAGCTGAGCTTCCATTTTCTGCACCAGAAGATACTGGGGAAAATACTACCAAAGGTATGGTTTTCACTTATACAACCGAAGGTGCTACACCTACAGTTACCTTTAACTAGAAAATTGCGGCTAATAAAAGCGGTGATCAATAACGACCACCGCTTTAAATTTTTTCTTATTTAATTTGCAGTTGCAGTACAAGTGCCATCTTTTGCAAAGGTAAATACCATTGTATAAGTAGATCCATCAGCTTTAGCTTTACCCATATTAGCAGCGTCTGTATGTTTAAATGGAAGCTCAACATCAATATTACCTGCAAAACCATCAGCTGTACCTTTGGCTACTACTTTTTCTACTGTAACTGCAACTTTTCCATCTGTATCTGCTGCGGTAACAGTAACATTTCCATCTTTTGCAACAGCTTTTCCATTTGCAGTAAGCATTGCAGATGAAGCTTCTGCATATGCTGCTCGCATATTAGATACTGTAACAGCATCTCTAGACTTCTCCAACTGAGAAGTAAAGATCGGAATACTAATCGCAACCAACACGGCCGCCTAACACTCACCCTACTCTAAGTAGTAATAGTTTGCAGTATTTCTTAAAGGGTGTCAAAACTGAAATGACACCCCAAAAATAATAATAACACCTCTTCTAAAAATCTGACACCCTTGACATTGCGTTTAAATATTAGATCGGGAACTTAGCTTCCATGTTCATTTGAAATTAGTCATGAAAATTCAGACAGAAAACCGTCCTCGGTCCTTTTCCCAGTCCTTCATCAGCCCCCACTCGCCCTAACAGATATATGGGCAGATGTGGTATAAAATGGTCATGGACTATGTAACTGTATCCCGTTACAAACCAAATATAATAAGATTTTGTACACTATCATAGTATAAGTTGATTCCATTGCCTTTGAAGTGAAATCCTTCAGCTCCCCAAAGGCCACAGGTTTCACATTTATAAGCATTGCTGACATCACATCCATTCTCTTTGAACGCATACGCACCCGCAGGAGCCACAAACGGCAGGGCATCATTTGGTTTAAAAATCAGATGATTACAGTCTTCGGCTAAAACAAAATAAACCTTCGTATTATTGTTATTGATCTCCTTCAATTTCAAATCATCAAACGAATATGCCGTCCCTTCTATTTCAATTTCCTGCAAATTATTAGCAACTTGCGCTAGAGCATACGCATCGCGCATTGCTGAATGATCAACAGCCAGTCTGGCTTTTTTCAACTGGCTCGTAAAAACAGGGATGGAAATGGCAACCAGTACAGCTATTATCGCCACTACAATTAAAAGTTCTGCAAGAGTGAACCCCTTTTTTCTTTTAAACATTTCATCATTTGCCACCTTTTTATGATTTCACTTTCTATTATATATGATTCCATGTAACTAGGCAACCTAATATACTGGCACATTCCTTCCTATTTCAACTAATTGACTTGCCGGTTTTTCCATCAAACTGCGTTGACTTCAATCGACGATGCCACCGCATCACCTTATTCAGTCGCCTTGTCAATGAAAAACATTCTAAATCATTCAAGAACCAGGCAAGGACAAAAGACAGGTTTGGGTCCGGTTCTAGGGTTGCGTATCCGGGCTGCCTGCGATATAATGAAAAAACAGAAATATCTGAAAGGTGGGAATGGAGGAATGCAAAAAAACAAAAACGGATTTACTTTGGCGGAGCTTTTGGTCGTGGTGGCAATTATCGCCGTCCTCGTCGCAGTGTCGATTCCAATTTTTACGTCCCAGTTAGAAAAGAGCCGGGAAGCCACGGATTTGGCCAATGTGCGCAGTGCTTATGCCCAGGTGATGTCAGCAGCCATTGTAGAAGATACCAACTCACCTCTGTATCATAAAGGAAGATACCAGCTCATTGTGCCTTTGAAGCAGACCAAAAATGGATGGGATATGGATAAAGACAAGCTCGTAGTTGGTGGAATCAAATATTCTGACGAAAATTGGCTGAATAAGGATCCCCGGGCAAAGGGGCGCTGCAAGGTCTATTATTCTGATTCTGAAGGTATGGCTTTTCTCAACTGGGCCGGTGAAGATCATATCAACACGGAATCTGCCCGCGACTTCCTGACCCAGGAGATTCTGAAGGAAATAGTGGGTGATGATTACAAGTATAGTGTCATCAATTCCAACGAGACTTATGAGCAAGGCGGGGGAACGAAAAGGTTTATCGATTATGCCAGAGAGCATGGCTTTGATCTGGAAGACTATGGTGCCGCCACCTGGCAGATTTATGTCAAGGAAAAGGGGGCGGGTTCTTCAGACCCTATTCTTTCACATCCCGCAATCTACTGGTCTACTGTAGAACTCACTGGTGATTTAGTTGGTAAGGGTATTCCTGTGATGGGATACCGGGACGGAAAGTACGATGTGTATTTCGCTAACGTTGTAACGAATAATAAAGGAAGTAAAAACCAGTATTATACGATACCAAACGATTTTGCAAATATTACAGAAAAAGGTGGTACTGCAACCTTTCAATTTGACAACTATAAAGATGCCAAGTCTGCATATGATAAGATCTTTGAGGTGTATGAGAATAAGCATACACTTACCTATGAAGATATGAAATCCCAAGGACTGACAGGGTAGGACAGGGGACAGGTTTCTGTCCGTTTCTGGCTCTGTCTTTTGGGTACAAAGAAGCCGCTTCATCAACGTTTAATTGTCGATGTAACGGCTTCACATTTTTTATTCATGAATGATTTTCCAACCCATTACCTTGTTTTACTGGGCGGTTGGCAGTTATAATATGTAGTGAGAATCCGGACGCAAACCTGTCCCCTATTCTGCTTTTTCTATTTGAAGTGTTTTATAATATGCGTAAGCATCATTCAGATTATCAAATTCCTTTTTCTTTCCATCATCACGAATAACACTGTCCATATCAAAGTCATCGCTAGAATAATTTGTTCTTCCTTTTTCGTCTCTTGAAATGACATAGTATGGCCTACCCTGAGCACCGTCATTTTGCTCATATAATGAAGCCATTCCTACTTGGATTTTACCATTTTCTTTTTGTAATATGGCAGGAATCTTATCTCCAGCCTTCCAATTATCATGTTCACTAATATCTACTTCAGAAAATAGATAATTCTTGTTCTCTTCTTTGTTATGTGCGATGCCACTATTTCTTTTTGTAGAAAGAATCGCCCATGTTTTTATATTACTTCCTATTTTCTGAAGCTCTTCGTTAATTTTTGTTATTGAAGTATTATCATTTTTGTTATATGTGGAATTTGCAACAATAAAACTCGTTGTACTTTGACCTAGAACAACAGATTTAAATGCACTTAGTATATCATTATTATATTCTACAGTTGAACCGCCCGAAGCTGTACCTCCGTCCCAGTTAAATATAATACCTGTATCATCTTTATAAGACACTGTACATGTTCCATCAGGACCTGGAAAACCTTTCCAATGCTCATTTTCTGGCGTATCTTTTGTAACAGTTACATCTGCAATAGTAACAGGATAACTCTGCCAGTCATTCTGTTTTTGTTTTAAAGCGATATTAGCTGAATAAACACCATTATCATAAATTTTTTCTCCGTTATATTCAACATCTTTATCTTCTGTAATAGCCGCACTCATAACTTCTGCATATGCAGCTCGTACGTTTGCAAGATCTGTCGCTTCTCGGCTCTTTTCTAACTGTTTTGAAAATAATAGAACAGCTACCGCCACAAGCACACCTATTATCGCCACGACAATCAATAATTCCGCAAGAGTAAAACCACTTTCATTATATCTATTTTTTCTATCTTTCATACAGATGTCACCTATTTCTATTATCTAAAATTTATCTTATATCATCAACTCAAGCATATTGTAGCAAATCAATCTTTCCAAATCAATAACCGAAAGAATATTTTTACATTTTCGTTGTTTTCAGCTGTAAGTACCGTTGTATCGCCTTTGATTCTAAAAGAAATCGACACATAAAAGGAATAAATACAAAATCAGTAACTCAGTTTCAGCGCAAAGAAGCCGCTACATCAACGTTTTATTTGTCGATGTAACGGCTTCCAGCTTTTCATTCATGAATGATTTTTAATCAACTACCTTGCCTTCCCGGGTGCTTGGCAGTTGAGGTATGTTGTGAGGATCCGGACACGAGAACCGTCCCCTATTCTATTATCGAAATACGATAAGCTTACTAATCACATAATTACCAATCACAACTATGACCTGAGCTATCACCTTAACCACAAGTGTATTTAAATCAATCAGGTCAATCCCCACCCATAGAACCACTTCTTCCATAGCAAGTGTTGTAAGCCTTCCCACAGCAAATGAAATGGCTTCTTTAACGATAAATGGCTCTCTGCTGGCAAATACCCACTTTCGATTTGTGATATAAGCAAATATAACCGCAACAATCCAGGCAATGATGTTTGCACCTAACGCCGGAATGTGGAATCCACCTACGAATATCCAAAATGCTATCAGATTTATCAGCGTCGTTAAAACACCAAAAAACAGGTACAATAACTGCTCTTTGTAACGATTATACACTGGAAAACACCACTTCAGAAAATGTGCAGACATAATCCAGTCAAATATATCCAATTGTTCGGTATCTGATATGATCTTATTTTTCTTCATGATACTCCTGTTCCGTGTTGACCTTCCATATCGCTCGTTTCTCACTTTTACCCTCTAATGCGTCAACTGCAGCAAATGCTGTTGCCATAGAATGATCCATGTTGTTATAGCGGTGCTGTCCATTTCGCCCAATACAATAAAGATTCTCAAATCCCTCTAACCACTCAATCAGTGTGTCAATCTCATCGTATGTATCAAAATACGCCGGATAAGCTTTCTTTACTCTCTCACGGCATGAGTCTAGAACAGAGACATCTTCATCCAATACGCCAATTCGTTTTAACTCCTCGATTCCTAACGCCACGCAGTTTTCCTCGGACATATTCCAGAAGTCATCATTCTCACGGCAGAAGTATTCTAATCCAATCCAAACAGTGTGTTCCGGATCCTCAAGCATATACGGGGACCAGTTGTTGAAAACCTGAATGCGCCCTAATCTCACATTCGTATCCTGTACATAAATCCAGCAATCCGGTACAATATCACCCAAAGTTGGGATACTGGTTTTATTCTTAAGGGCTAGTCTGTCAACCAATAATCCAACGGTGACAAAATCACGATAAGGAAGTCCTTTGGCGATATCTTTTATCTTCTTTGGAGCATCCCCCAGAGCCGGCACTAATTCTTGTAATGGCATACTGGAGAATACCGCATCTGTTTCATATCGGCTTCCATCAGAGCAAGCCACAGCTCGAATGCGGGATTCTTCCTTCTCACATTCCACAACCTTTTTATGAAAATGTATCGTTCCTCCCGCAGCAATCACCCGTTCTGCGACTGCTTCCCATAGTTGTCCAGGACCATACTTCGGATAATAGAATTCTTCGATCAGAGATGTTTCCACTTCCTTGTTTTTCCCAGGAAGGATTTTCTTTAAAACGTTACTGATCAAGGCAGCAATGGAGACACCTTTCACACGTTGAGCGCCCCAGTCTGCGGATATCTCTTTGGGAGGTCTCCCCCAAACTTTCTCTGTATATCCTTCAAAAAACATGGAATATAGTTTCCGTCCGAAGCGATTAATGTAGAAATTCTCCAGAGAATCTTCTGGAAGTTTATGTACACAAGAAGCCAAATAGGAAACACCCGCTGCCATACTTGTTCCTAACCCCATATTGATGAACGTTTCCAGTTTGAAGCTGACAGGATAATCAAAAAATTTCCCCTTATAATAGATACGACTCACACGATGTCGGATAAGGAATACTTCCTCTTCCTTTTCCGGATCCGGTCCTCCCGAAACCGTACGCGAGTACCTTTTTAATAATAAATCATCCTTGGAAGGAGCTCCTTGAATAGGAAGGACATCTTGCCACCACTTCATCACTCGATCATCCTTCGAAAAGAAACGATGCCCTCCGATATCAATTCGCTGCATTTTGTGATGAACCGTTTTTGAAATTCCTCCGATGGAATTGGAAGATTCAAGTACCGTAACCCTATGTCCTTTTTGTAATAGCTCCCAGGCTGCCGTCAATCCTGCCGGGCCAGCACCAATTATCGTTATATTCATATGTATTTCCTCTCACTCTTCTGGACCGACCATCACATCCAGGTATGGCTTTAAGATTTTCTCCATCGGTACACCATTTTCATAATCTTTACGCATCTCATCGGTTATTTTAAAACCATTGTATATGATATTATACCTATCATCATCCAATGGTTCCAAATGATGTTTCTTAAGTAAATCATTTCGAACATATACCGGAATACTCCCTCTTCTTATCTTCAGTTTCCATGTATAATTCATCTCAAACACATCAACAAGTGTATAATCGCTATATGTAATACGATCGCCAAAAATTATATCTAGATCTGGCTTTCCAATAATAACATCTGGAGTACCAGTCTCTCTCCATTGAGCAATTGTTTCAAGACTTTCTTTATAATTTGCAACTTTGTATTTCATATATGCCTTAGAATTATCTCCAAGATTTAAATTAGCCGAAACATTATTTTGAAAATATGCATTTATTACAACAGGTATTCCAATCGTATATGTATTCACATAGTCTTTACATTCATTGGATTGTCCATTAACAGAACCATTATCCTCCCATTGAGAGAAAATGATTGTATTATCTAACTTGTGCTCTTTTAAAAAAGAGGATCCTCTTCTTCCATAACTATATTCCACACGAATATCATTCACTGAAGCACATATTGCCCATATAAGTGGCACCACCATGCAAAAACAACCGATTAAGATATATGCCCCTCGAAGAATCCTTTTATCTCGGTTATTTTGTAACAACTTGCCTAAAACTATTTTTCCTATCTCGAAATTCATTTCATCACGACTCATCAACTCTGCCCAAAAAAGTACCAAGATGAAAACAATGCCAAGATGATGCGCAGAAAAATAAACCTTTGCTGCAAAAACGGCAAATAAGAGATATGGTATCAATAGAAATTTTAATCCCTTCTTGGATGATGCACAAAAGATCATAATCCATAATACAATACCAATAATACAAAATGCTGTAAGTTCCCAATAGGGAATCATTACATGTTGTAGAAGTGCCGTGTCAATACTAAACCAACTTCCAAAAGTTAAAAAACACTCACCAAGAAGAGTAAATAAGGTGCAAAGTAAACATATCCAAAATGAGTTATTTGCATTTGCACTCGTTACATAAGTATCACTTCGTGGCATGATTTCTGCAATAAGCAACAAAGCCACCACAAGTAGTACAAGTAACGACCGTGTTCTCACATCTGTGAATATCTCACAAAATAGTGATCTAAATCCTTTTTCTTGGAATATCTCCCAAAGTATACATACAGATATCCCACCTGCCAACAGGATACCATAGGCAGAGGTAAGACAAAGCAACAATAGTAAAGCAAATATTCGCCAAGGATGCTCCTTTCTCTGGGGCAAATTCATCCCCAAAAGTAAGAAACAAAGTAACATCAAACCATATGGCCGAACAATCACACCATACTGATAAAAGAAAAAGTAAGTAAATGGAATCGTTAATCTTATGATACGAGGCAGTTTTGAGTGGAATATCATTAGAACGGCAGAAGTAGTGGATATTAGTAAACCAATTGTTTTTAAGCCAATCTCAAATGGTACTCCTAACTTTGCTGGAATTGATAATAAAAGCCACCACAGTGGTGGATGTCCTTCATAATGAGGAATCTCGAAAAAAATCTCTTTTAAACTTGCGCATTTTGCAATCTGCCATGCCTGTGCCTCATCAAACCAAGGTTCATGGAATACTGTAATAATGCAGTAAGTAAGAACAAAGAGAAATAATGTAATATATTCTAGTTTCTTTTCAGATTTTATCTTTTCTAACATTCTTGCTTTTCCTCATAAAATGGTATGCCTATATTTTTAATACTCTAAACATAGTATATAATAACACAGAATACTATTGCAAACAATAAAAAGCAATTTTCTCTATTTTAATATAGGATGAAATAAATCATGATGTATCTATTTTTTTCCATAATGTTCTGAGAATCTACCTTGCCAAACGATAATCAAAATTTCGTTTGACTAGGGCTAATTTCGTTTGTCGAGGTCTTAATTTCGTTTGGCTAGAGTATTTTCGTTTGACAGTAAATGGTGAATAACCAGTCAACTTCCTTGCGTCTCCAAAAGATGAGATAATGGTGTGAAAAGTGTAAAAAGTGTGTTTCACACTTTTCACGAAAAACACCACAGGAGG
>NZ_JBQKLL010000059.1:0-11882 GCF_052116245.1 Blautia sp. Sow4_E7 | reverse complement strand
GGAACACAGCCAGATTTTTGTTGATTTTGAAAAAAATAAAAAGAAAAGAAGTTTTAAAAGAAAAATGGTGCTGGGCATAACACCCAACACCAAGTTTGTCTACAGTCTGAAGGGAGAACGCCTATAAAAAGCGTTCTCCCTTGCACTTTTTACAGGAAAACAAACTTATTGAAAAATGGATGCTGTTTGCAGGTAATGTTGCGGAAAATATTTGGGCTGAATGGAGCAAACAGCAATAAAAGGAACTTTTTAAAGGGAAACAAAAAGAAATCCGATAATAAAGAGGTACAATATGGCAGATTATTTTTCTAATTTTGTTGAATACTTTCCACGGCTGATGGAAGGCCTGAAACTGACAATTATAATAGCGATTTTTGGTATTCTCCTGGCGGTGGCGCTTGGTATTATACTTTGTATTTTTTCTATCAGCAATAGTCGTATCTTACAGAAGATTGCCAGTGTGTATATCACAATTATAAGAGGTATTCCGCTTATGATTCTGGCGCTTTTTTTGTATTTTGGCGTAATCAAAAACTCCCTGACCCTGGTGCTGGCTGCAATTATTATTCTGGGAATTAATGCTTCTGCATATATGGCAGAAATTTTCCGGGCAGGTATTCAGGCCATTGATTACGGTCAGATGGAAGCAGCGAGAAGTCTTGGTTTAAGCTATTTTCAGACTATGAGAAAAATTGTTCTTCCTCAGGCGGTAAAAATTATGATCCCGTCTCTTATGAACCAGTTTATCAGCAGTCTGAAAGATACTGCAATTCTTTCCGCAATCAGTGTTAATGAGTTGACAATGACTGCCAAAACCATTATTGCAAGAAACTACAAAGCCTTTGAATTATATTCCTATGCCGCAATCATTTATATTGTATTGATTACAGCTCTGACATGGCTTTCCAAGAAAGTAGAGCGCAGACTCAGCTATGATAAACGTTAGGAGAAATGAATTATGGCAATTATCGAGGTAAAACATTTACATAAAGTATTTGGAGATCTGGAAGTTCTGAAGGACATCTCCTTTAATGTAGAAGAGGGCGAAGTGATTTGCCTGATCGGACCGTCCGGTTCCGGAAAATCCACCCTGCTCAGATGCCTGAACAAACTGGAAGAGAAGCAGGATGGCGATATTGTGATTCTTGGAGAAAATATTTCCGAGATTAAGAAAATCAATCAGTTCCGTGAAAATATTGGAATGGTATTTCAGCATTTTAATCTTTTTCCAAACTATACTGTGCTGCAGAATATGACTTTGGCACCAACTATGCTGAAAAAAATGTCAAAAGCGGAGGCTGTAAAAAAGGCAGAACAGCTTCTGGACAGAGTTGGATTGCTGGATAAAAAGGACGTGTATCCTGTAACCTTATCAGGTGGTCAAAAACAGCGTGTGGCAATTGCCCGTGCGCTTGCAATGAACCCGAAGATTATGCTGTTTGATGAGCCTACCAGTGCATTGGATCCGGAGATGGTTGGAGAAGTTCTGGACGTTATGAAAGAGCTTGCCAGAGAAGGTATGACTATGGTTGTAGTTACACATGAAATGGGATTTGCAAGAGATGTTGCGGACAGAATCATTTTTATGGATGACGGTTACATTGTAGAAGAGGAAAAACCGGAAGAAATGTTTGCACATCCGAAGACGGAAAGATGCAGGAACTTCCTTGCAAGTGTGCTGTAAATTGAAAACGAGTATCTATGCTCAGTCAATATTGTTATGAAAGCTGGCAGCTATGCACCTATAGTGTGTTTTTATCTGCCGGCCTCATTTGCAATCTGTGGCATTAAATAAGCAAAAAAACTGCAGTGGACAGGACGGCAGAAGAGTTTGGGCCACTCATATCATCTAATAAGGAGCGTGGTCAAAGTTGTATCCATGCATACATATCAATCTGGATAAAATTGCAGAGAATGTAAGAGTCATGAAAGATCTGACTGAAAAACATCATATAGAAATAACTGGTGTAACCAAAGTTTTTGGTGGCGAGGAAAGGATTGCTCAGACTCTGGTGAACCAGGGGATAAAAAGGCTGGGAGATTCCAGAATTGAAAACATCAGAAATTATGAAAATCTGCCTTGTGAAAAGTGGCTGATCCGTATGCCATCTATATCTGAGGCGAGAGAAGTGGTGCAGTTCTGTGATGTGTCGGTAAACTCTGAGCTTGAGACACTGAAAGCACTTAACCAACAGGCCATACAGTTGAAAAAGAAACACAAAGTAATTCTGATGGTGGATCTGGGAGATCTGCGGGAAGGCTATTTTAAAGAAGAACATCTGGCAGAAGCGATAAACTATGCAAAGCAGGCAAAGGGGTTGGATTTGTATGGACTTGGTACAAATCTGACCTGTTTTTCTTTTGTACAGTCTGATGAGGAAAAAATGAACCGGCTTCTTGGTCTGGCAAAGAAATACGATGCATCTGTATGTATCAGTGGGGGCAATTCTGCGACTATTCACCTGATGCTGGAAAACGGGATTCCGGAGGGAATCAATAACCTTCGTCTTGGTGAGTCTGTGCTGTTTGGCAGAGAACGGACAAACTATGAGTATTTGCCGGGAACCAGCAACGACGCATTTATCATGGAAGCTGAGATCATTGAATCTAAAGAAAAGCCGTCTATGCCGATCGGAAAGATTGGTGCGGACAGTTATGGTCATGTGCCTGTTTTTACAGACAGGGGAATTCGAAAGAGAGCCATCTGTGCCCTTGGCAGACAGGATGTTGACGTAGAAACCATGTGGCCGGTAGATGAAGGCGTGGAAATCATCGGAGCCAGCAGCGATCATCTGATTGTGGATGTGACGGATTGCGAGAAAGAATTTAAGACTGGAGACAGGATTTGCTTTCGTTTAGGTTACTTTGCTGTAATGCGTGCTTTTACCAGCAAATATGTGGAAAAGATATATGAAAAACAGGAGATAGAAAAGGAAAAAAACGAGAGCTTGTATAAGGTATCATAAGAATTACTGTTTGCAAGTAATGTTTCACGTGGCACTTTTTCAAACACGCTCTAACAGAAAAGCGAAAATATAATTTGTGCAAAATGAAAACAGTAGTTCGTAGAATTTTGAGAAAAACTTAAAATCCAGGAGGAAAATCATGGGAAAGCATTTTGTACTGACTATCAGCCGTGAATTCGGTGCAGAAGGTCATGAAATAGGAAAAGTACTTTCAGAACGTCTGGGAGTAAAGCTCTATGATAAAGAACTGCTTGCCAGGGCAGCTGCAAAATCAGGAGTGGATGTTAATTCTGTGTGTGGATATGATGAAAACGTGGAACGGCGTTTTATGGATCCTTATCTTGGAAACGGACGCATTAATTCTGCACAGGAGGATAAGCTTTTTCATCAGGAAGCACAGATCATGAGAGACCTGTATGCAAAGGAATCCTGTATCATCATAGGCAGGTTATCAGATTATGTACTTCACGATGAGCCGGATGTACTGAGCGTGTTTATTTATGCTCCGGAGAGCTTTCGAATAGACAACATTATGAAAAAACATCACATTTCTGCCAAGGAAGCTAAGAAACTGGTAAGAAAAATGGATGCGGCCAGAGATAATTATTATCGTTTTTATTCTATGGGAAAATGGAGTCATAAGAAAAAGAAAGATCTTACCATAAACAGAGAGACTTTTGGAATCGAAGGCTGTGTAAAAATTCTGGAGGCAATGATCCGTACGAAGACGGACGAGGAGGAGCAATAGGCCATGAGTGAAAAATGGGACGAAAAAGTAATTGAGCTGGCAAAAAGTCTGATAAACTGTCAGAGCTATTCAGGACATGAGGATAAAGCGGCGGAAGCTTTAAAGGCGTATATGAAAGAGACCGGTGTTTTCGATGAGATAGAAACTGACTGCTACGGAAATGTGATCGGTCATATTAAAGGAAAAAATTCTGGTTCGAAAGTCCTGTTTGATGGACATATAGACACGGTTCCAGTTGGAAATTTAAAGGACTGGAAACATGATCCATTTCATGCAGTTGTTGAAGATGGAAAGCTTTATGGCAGAGGAGCTGCTGATATGAAAGGTGCGGTAGCCGCATTTACAGTTGCTGCGCATAGATATGCGGTGGAAAATGGGAAAAATTTTGCCGGAGATGTATATGTGGCAGGTGTTGTGCATGAAGAATGCTTCGAAGGTGTTGCCGCGCGAAAAATAAGTGAGAAAGTGAAACCGGATTATGTGGTAATTGGTGAAGCATCTGAAATGAATTTAAAAGTAGGACAGCGTGGCCGTGCGGAAATTGTGGTTGAGACCTTTGGTGTCCCGGCACATTCAGCAAACCCGGAAAAGGGCGTAAATGCAGTATATAAAATGTGTGAGGCCATTCAGGCTATCCGCGAGATCGAACCGCCTGTCCAGGATAAACTGGGAAAAGGAATCCTGGAGCTGACAGACGTAAAATCTTCCCCATATCCAGGAGCCTCCGTTGTTCCGGAATACTGCCGTGCAACCTATGACCGCAGACTTCTGGTAGGTGAAACCAAGGAAAGCGTGCTTCAGCCAATCATTGAAAAAATGGAAGAGCTGAAGAAAAAGGATCCGCAGTTTTCCTATAAAGTTTCTTATGCAGTGGGAAAAGAGGAATGCTACACCGGAGAAAAAATCCAGGGAGAACGCTTTTTCCCAGGCTGGCTGTTTGGCGCAGAAGAGGAGTGGGTGGAAAAAATAAAATCCGAACTGGAAAAAGAGGGATTTTCTCCAGAGGTAACTACCTACAATTTCTGTACAAATGGAAGTCATTATGCAGGAGAAGCTGGCATCCGTACTATTGGAATGGGACCTGCAAGGGAAAATTTGGCGCATATCATTGATGAGTATGCGGAGGTGAAAGATCTGACAAATATGTCGGTGTGCTATGCGGGGATTATGAAGGCGTTGTTGGGATGATGTATAGCTTTCGGTAAAGTGAAGAAATAATGTGAAAATGATAGAAAAGGCATTCTTTTTTGAGTATACTATTACTTGGAAAGGAGTGCTTTTTTATGATTATTGATAGACTTTCGGTGTTTGTGAAATGGAAATTTTGGAAGCAGTTGAAAAAAGATAGCCTACAAAAAGAAGCAGCTAAAAAATGAAAAATAGAAAGAACAACTGGATAAAAATAGTTATCCAACTACTGTCGTTTATCTTAATCCCAGAACTGTTCGTAACAGGATTTACAGCTATTGGAGATATTTTTTCCCAGATCTATGCTGGAAGTATTTCCTGGGAGAGTGTCAGGTATTCGGTGTATGTACTAATTGCGACAGTGCCAGGAAGTGTACTGGTGGGGAGATTTTTTTGCGGATTTTTCTGCAGCTTTGGAGCTGTGCAGGATTTCTTGTGGTTTGCAGCGCGGAAGCTGGGAAAAGGCAGCTGGAGGCGGAACAGAAATCCAGAAATATACAAGAAAGCTGACAGAGTTCTGAAACTGGCAAAATATGGAGTACTTGTTTATTTTGTAATATTTATATGGAGTGGTGTTTTGACCTGGAAAAAGCAAGGTCCGTGGGAAATATTTGGCCAGTATATTGCGCCTGGACATTGGCCGGGAGTGAAGCCTTTGTGCTCGGTGGGGGGAATTTTACTCTTGGTGATTTTGGCAGGATCAGTGTTGGTAAAGAGATTCTTTTGCAGATATTTCTGTCCAATGGGAGCGGTGTATGCACTGATTTCCAGAGGTGCATTTTTGAAAATCGAAAAGCCCGGACGAGAATGCAGTGCCTGTTCTTTGTGTACTGCGAAATGCAGCATGGGAATTGATTTTACGAAAAAGGAACAAGTTACAGGTGGAGAGTGCATTGTGTGCCAGCAGTGCATTAGCTGGTGTCCGAAAGGAAATGCGCATTTTGGAATTAAATATGGAATGGTGATCGGAGTATTGCTCACGTGTGTGATGATTGGGGCTTCCCGGCTCCTTACGGCGAGAAGCTATACGAAGGATAGAAATATAGCAGGCGGTGTTGTTGAAGGTTTCAGATATAAAGACGGTACTTATACTGGAACAGGTGAGGGCTATCGTGGAGCGATGCGTGTCACTGTAAGTGTGGCGGACGGAAAAATAACCAGTCTTACACTGGATAGTTATGAGGATGACAAGTCTTATATGGAAAAAGCGAAAGCTGAAATCTTTTCTGCAATAATCGGACAGCAGAATACGAATGCAGATACCGTATCCGGTGCTACATATAGCAGTAAGGGGCTGATTCAGGCTGTACAGAATGCTTTGAAGGAGGCAGGAACTTCAGAGACTGCGGAGAATGGTTCTGATGATAAAGCTGCGGACAAGGCTGAATTTATTTCTGCAGGCCGCTTCCGGAACCTTGTCGATGGCGTATATACAGGATCTGCCGATGCTTTTCGTGGTGATGTAGAAGTTCAGGTTACTGTGAAAAATCAGCAGGTAACGGATATTTCCATCTTCTCATACTGTGACACAGAAGAATATTTTTTCAAAGCTGCGCCAGTTGTAATTGAAGAGATGAAAGAGGAACAAAGTCTGAACATTGATGCTGTCAGCGGAGCCACATACAGCAGCAACGGAATTATTCATGCCGTGGCAAATGCATTGGAGATTCCCGAAGATCAATATGCCGAACGTCCTGGCCGGAATCTGGCTGCCAAGAAGAAAAGCCATGGACATATTGTAAAACATGTAATAGAAAACCAGGAAGAGTATGAAAAGAAGGTTAAGGAGTATGAAAAATAGATAACAGAAATCAGAAACGGAGGATGCAGACTGGGAATCGTGAAGAATAGACATTGACAGCCCTTATACATCAGGCATATAATATATCAGATATACACAAAAAATATATGCAAAAATGTAAAATATCTGGTAACTATTCAATATCTGCGCTGCAAGCGTTACAATTTGGAGTATAGGTACTGGGGAAAAAATGAAACGAACGAAAGCATATCGGTTGATTTTTGTGGGAGTGGCATCTGTTCTGCTGGGAGGCTGCTCGGGGAGTTCGAAGGCAAACATGGAGGAGGCAGCAGAGCAGCCCGCTGTGGTGGACTATACCTGTATTTCCAATTCGGAAAGCGATAAGCAAATATATGTTATTCTGAAAAATTATCATGGTGCTTACTGGGAGAAAGTAATAGATGGTATAACAGAAGCTGCAAAAAAACTGGATGAAGCGGTTTATCTTGGTGGAATTGATAACGAAACTGACATTTCCGGTCAGATTGACCTGATGAACCAGGCTATGGAGCAAGGCGCTGACGGAATCCTGCTGGCTCCGGCAGATTCCAATTCACTGGCAGACAGCTGTCAGAAGGTACGGGAAAAGGATATTCCGGTAGTACTTATTGATTCTTCTATTAACAGCAGCGAATTTGATGCCTGTTACATGACAGATAATATAGATGCCGGAGAAATGGCAGCGAAAGAAATGCTGGAGTTGCTGTATGATGCAGGAAATTCACCGACAGACCCACTGGAAGTGGGAATCCAGTTGTCAGCGGATACCTCCCAGGCAATGGTAAACCGTGTTTCCGGATTCCTGAATTTCTGGGCGGGCAATGCACCGGAGCAGTGGGAAATCGTTCAGGATATAAGAGTTAATGGCGGTGATACGAAAAAGGCACAATCGGATGCTTCTGCATTATTGAGAGAAAATGCAGATATAAAGGGCTTTTTCGGTTGTAATAACACATCTACTGTCGGCATCGTAAATACTCTTTTCGAAGAAGAAAGAACAGATGTGGTGCTGGTGGGTTTTGACCTGGCGGACGAAACGAAACAGATGCTTCAGAATCCGGAATATCATGCAGTGACTGTGCTGCAGAAACAGGATCAGATGGGATATCTGGGAATGCTTTCCCTGAATTCTCTTATAAAGGGAGAAAAATCAGAGCAGAAGTATTTTGATACCGGAGTCATTATGGTTGATTCTGATTACCTTATGGAGAATGCTGTCTCATGAAAGATCGAAGAAAAAATAAAACAAAAAGAAAAGTCCTGCTGGCTTTGTATCTGGCAGTCTGCCTTGTCATTATCGTGGCGGCATACTTTCACCTGAGCAGAATTGCGCGGAATTTCAATACAGAGCATCTGGAGCTGATCACAGGCCTGTACGCGGAAAAGATGAATGATTCTATGGAATATCTTCAGAACTATGTACAGGAAGATATAAAGATGATCCGGTCTATGGAAAATGCCCAGCCGGAGGAAATCCTGGAACAGCTGGAGAAAAATCTTGACAAGACTGTTTTCGGTGATATTGGTTTTATTATGAATGATGGCAAAATTTATGGCAGCAGCAGCTGCGCTGTTTCCGATATCAAAAAGAAGAAGCTGGATGAGGCGGCGTTGGCTTCAGATACTTCTTTTAACTCGGATCCTTACCAGTCCAGCAGAACTGGAAATATGACCATGACTGTTTTTGTGCCAGTAGGGGATACTTCACTGGTTCATACACTTTATGTGTCGATTATGATCGAAAATCTCAGACAGCTGGGTGAGTATGAGCTTCTTCAGGGCAAGATCAGCATTCATCTGTTAAAGGCCGATTCAGAAAATTTTATTACCTGTGTTAGTGACAATTCCGGCACGTCTGGCAGTTGGAACAATCTTTTGCTTCAGCAGAAGTATTTCCAGTATGATGCAGGTTATTCCTACAACCAGTGGATAAAGGACATGCGTTCCGGAAAGAAGGATGGGAGATTTTCCGCTATTATCAGAGGAGAGGAATCTACAATTTCCTATAGAAGTATTTCTGTTATGCCAGGCTGGTATGTGATCGTTGAATTGACAAATAAGAATATTTCTGATATCACCCAGCAGTTTTCCGCCTGGGGCGGAGTATACGGAAGTATTCTGGTAGGCTTCACGATGCTGTACATGCTGACCCTTGTGCTGTTGGAGAAAAAAGATAAGAAAATGTACATGGGATTGTCTACTACAGATCCTCTTACCGGAATTCTGAACCGCAGGGCTTTTCAGATTGCCGTGGAAGAAGAATTGCGTAAAAAAACGCCAGGCATCTTCATCTTTATTGATGTAGATAATTTTAAAATTTATAATGATACTTACGGTCATAACAATGGAGACTTCTGCCTGAAGCATTTTGCGAAAACTATGAAAAGCTGTTTCCCGGAGGATAGCATAATCGGCCGGTATGGCGGTGATGAATTTGTGGTTTACTTGAAGAATCTTACAGGGGAAATGGCGCGGACTTATATGGAAACGTTTCAGAGGATGATTTCCCAGCTTACACTGCCTACAGGAGAGGCTGTAGAGCTTTCAGCCAGCGCAGGCGGAGCTGCATTCCCGGAACAGGGAGAAGACGTTATGTCTCTTTGTAAAAGCGCAGATATGGCTTTGTATAAGGTGAAACAGAATGGGAAAGCTGATTTTAAAATGAAAGGAATGTAAATGAAAGGATCCCGGCAAGGTCGAGGCTTGTTAGCCTTCTACCTTGCGAGGGATCCTTTTTTACTTGATAAATGTATCCTGTGGAAATATTAATTCACGTTTGCCGGATCAATCTCTGTAATGGCTGGTGCCGTCCAGGTGTCCAGTGCATCCACATCCTACGCGATTAGTATAGTTATTTACGAAACCATGTTTTTCTACATAAAAATTTTATGGCTCGATAATATTAAAATATTTATACTCTGAGGTAACCGTAACTGCATCCATCAATCGTGTCAGGCAGGTTTCATCACCCTCCTGCTGGATCAAAGCTGCAACATTTTCCGCGTTTTTCTGAATAATAGACAGCAGTCCGGCACGTTTGGTAGTCCATGTCACATCAGCATCCGCATCCTGTGTATCTTTCTGATAAAGAAGTACGCCATTTTTCACACGGAGTACATAATTACCTTCCGGCAATATAAGATTTGCTGTAAACGTCAGATCCGGAACCTTCGTTGTATCTACAAGAATTCCCAGATAATCCAAAATCATTTCAGGTGTCATATGTAAAATAACATCACCGTTACCATTGCCTCGCGTTGCATCATCGGTATTTGTACCATTTCGCAGCTCCTGTGCCGCACAAAGGTAAGCACTGCGCCATGGACCGGATTCTGCCTGATACCCCAATTGCTCTAATGCATCTGCACAAAGATAACGTGCATCCATATTTTCCGGATCAGCAAAAACCAGCGTATTGGTGATCTGGGCAACCCACTGATATTCTCCCTTTGCAAAATCTTCTTTTGCTTTTTCAAGAACCGCATCTGTGTCACCGAAATATTCTACCAGCTTTTGTGCATAATCCGATGGTGTAAGTTCAGCAAGATGGACAGGATTACCGTCATACCATCCCATGTATTTCTCATATACTGCCTTCGAATTATGAGAAACTGTGCCATAATACTGACGGGTATACCAGACTTTCTCCAACTCCTTGGGAAGCTGGATCATATTAGCAATCTCTGTCTCCGTATAACCTTCATTAATGTAAAGCAATGTCTGGTCGTTAATAAACTTATATACAGCTGCAGTATTGGTCATATATTCCTGAATAATATCTTTTCCCCAATGTGGCCAGTTATGAGACTGGAATACTACATCTGCCTGATCACCATAAAGTGCCAGAGATTCCATAATGTACTCTGCCCATGCGTTTCCGTCACGTACCTGGGCTCCGCGGAGTGTATACAGATTATGGAGCGTTCCTGTACAGTTTTCGGCCATCCACAAAGCATTTTTCGATCCAATCCAGAAGTTCATCTCCGCTGGTGCTTCGGTACCCGGAGTAAGCTGAAATTCAATTTCCACTCCATCAATAGTATGCTTCTCACCGGTTTGTGTGATTTCAAGTGTAGGAGAAATATAACTTGTACTGCCCCTGGACTGCCCCATGCCAATACCAATGGCAAGAGCTCCTGTTTCACTGGCCTCAAGCATGGTTCCATACTGATAGCTTGCTCTGCGCCCCATGGCAGTACCTGCATAAATATTCTCGCTGACAGCATGCTTCTCAAAGCCCTCCGGTGCAATTACCTGCACATCACCGGATTGTACATCTTCTTCTGAAATAATTCCCCTGACTCCACCGAAATGATCAACATGGGAATGGCTGTAAATCACTGCTTTTACAGGAAAAGTGCCCAGATTCTCTTCTACCAGGGAAAAAGCCGCTGCCGCACATTCCATGCTCATCAGTGGATCTACTACAATCCATCCTGTAGCACCTTTTATGAAGGTGATATTTGACATATCATAGCCACGCACCTGATAGATTCCATCGGTTACTTCAAAAAGACCATAAATATGATTCAGCTGTGTATCTCTCCAAAGACTTGGATTCGCTGTATCCGGAGCATCCTGATCCAGAAAAGCATACGCTGTCTGACTCCATACAAGCTTCCCGTTCTCATCATAAATATCCAGAGTATCCGGAGACGCAATCAGACCTTTTGTAGCATTTTTAAACTCCTCAGTATCCTCGAAATCCAGCAATGCATAAACTTCCTGATTTGCATCAATGGTATACTGGGTGGCTGGTTTGCTTTCTGCTGTTAATTCTGATGCGGCAATTGCGGTGGAACTGCCACAGACAGCCATAGTAAGTGCCAATGCAGCGGTAGTCAAAGTAACTGCTTTTTTTCTTTTCATGATACGTTTTCCCCCTTGTTCTGCAAAAAATTCAGATATTTTCTGCTGTAAATCTTAATTGCTTGCAAAAAACAATATCTAATAAAAATATAGCATGAATGTATCAGGGGAACAATCGAATTATAGAGAAATAACGTTTCTATTGCGGTAAATCAACCTAATAAGCGGTAAAACGACATTTTTTATTTAGAAGAATTACCCTATATTATTCACGGCACAGCCGTGAAAGTGGCTGAAAGCCATATAGTTACTGTATTTTGCTGAATATTGCTTTTCACCTATCAAGTGAATGAAAAAAGAGCATCCATTT
>NZ_JBQKLL010000058.1:0-13337 GCF_052116245.1 Blautia sp. Sow4_E7 | reverse complement strand
TATACCCTTTTTGGAAACTGATTGAGCGATGTTTAGGCTACATGGGTCAATTTTCGGATTCATGGTACAGTTATCAGTTTAGATACTGTTCCGTGAATAATTCAGGTTAATTATTAGGTTTTATCGACTACCAGCGTTGGGGCCAGTCATATTCCTAAGCAGACCATTTAAGCCGCGGAGTGTTGCGGCGGTCCGCATGGAATATGACTGGCCCCAATCCGTGTTACTGTTCACTACGTGACCAGCAACACGCTTCGCGATGCACAGAAATCATGCATTCGCATGATTTCGCGCCGCAATTCTCGGGTTTTCTGTGAACCTCGTTCACAAAAAAATCTCGCGGAGCATTGCCAGTGAACAGTAACCAATGCGTCCCTTTTGAAAAAATACCCGAATGAATGTTTGCTTTTTCAGGCCGGATATGGTATGATGACAAAGAATTTTGAATATAAATTTTTACGATAGATAAAACAGGAGGCTTTCCCCATGATCTCATTCATCCGAGGAACAGTAGCAGACCTTACCGAAAATTCTGCGATCATAGAATCCAATTGTATTGGATTTGAAATAAATATGACTGGAAACGCCCTGGCACAGTTGCATATCGGCCAGGAAGTGAAGCTCCACACCTATTTTCAGGTAAGAGAAGATGCCATGGTCCTTTATGGATTTTTCGGCAAAGACGACCTTCAAGTATTCAAGCTGCTTTTAGGGGTAAATGGAGTTGGACCTAAAGCCGCTCTTGGAGTTCTGGCAGGAATTACAGCAGACGAGCTGCGCTTCGCCGTTCTTTCTGATGATGTGAAGACCTTATCAAAGGCTCCTGGAATTGGCAAGAAAACAGCCCAGAAGCTGATCCTGGAACTAAAAGATAAGTTAAGCCTGGAGGAAGCCTTCGAGCAGAAGCTGGCAAACGAACAGGCTCAGGCTACTGCAGTTGCCGCAGGAGCAGGTATGACAGATGCCAAGCAGGAAGCAGTAGAAGCTCTGGTTGCACTTGGCTACAGCAGCACAGACGCTCTCCGCGCGGTACGGAAGGTGACAGATGTGGATCCGACAGATGTAGAGGGCATTTTGAAAGCTGCGCTGAAGAATTTCTAAAGATATTACAATATGCTCCAAAAGATTATTTTTGCAATCTCCCGCAAATTGAGACGTATATCTTGCAGAATGCCTTTTGGACCACACTCTAATATGGAGTTTCTTAATTTATAAATTTCACGAGGTAAAAAATGGACAATCGTATCATAACCACTGACGTTATGGAAGAGGATTTTTCCCTGGAGGGAAATCTTCGCCCCCAGACCCTGGACGAGTATATTGGCCAGGAAAAAACCAAGAATACCTTAAAAGTATATATCGAAGCTGCCAAACAGCGCCACGATTCCCTGGACCATGTCCTTTTCTATGGCCCTCCAGGACTTGGAAAAACCACCCTTTCCGGCATTATCGCCAATGAAATGGGTGTTCACATGAAAGTAACCTCCGGTCCTGCAATCGAGAAACCTGGGGAAATGGCAGCAATTTTGAACAATCTTCAGGAAGGGGACATTCTCTTTGTAGATGAGATCCACCGTCTGAACAGACAGGTAGAAGAGGTGCTTTATCCGGCTATGGAGGATTTCGCCATTGATATTATGATCGGGAAGGGCGCTTCTGCCAGGTCCATCCGGCTGGATCTGCCGAAATTTACCCTGGTAGGTGCCACCACCAGAGCAGGACTTCTTTCTGCGCCGCTCCGTGATCGTTTCGGCGTGATCCACCATCTGGAATTTTACAGTAAGAAGGAACTAACCACCATTATCATGCGTTCTGCACAGGTGCTCGGAGTAGAGATCGACGTAAAGGGCGCCGGTGAGATTGCCATGCGTTCCCGTGGAACTCCCCGTCTTGCCAACCGCCTGTTAAAGCGCGTCCGTGATTTTGCCCAGGTAAAATACGACGGAAGGATCACCTACGATGTGGCATGCTTTGCCCTGAATCTTCTGGAAGTTGACCAGTACGGCCTTGATAAGCTGGACCGCCAGATCCTGACCACCCTGATCGTAAACTTCAAAGGCGGACCGGTAGGTCTTGACACCCTGGCTGCAGCCATTGGGGAAGATTCCGGTACCCTGGAAGATGTTTATGAGCCCTACCTCTTAAAAAATGGCTTCCTAAACCGTACGCCAAGAGGCAGAATGGCCTCTGCCCTTGCCTATGAACACCTTGGTTTTCCCGTTCCGGAAATATAAAAGATAAACTTTTGTAAAAAATCCTATACTTTTCTACAATTTTCGATTATAATAGGAGTGCTTACATAAGTTATAATACGAAAAGAGAAAACAAACAGACCAGGTTTGCCGGTTATTTGTGGAAGTGTCCGCCGGTAATGAGGTAAGGAGAACCTGGGATTGTACAGTATAAAGATACAGGAGGCTTGAACGAATGGCGGTCAAGAATACAGCACAGGTGATCATCGGGGGTAAGATCATTACTCTCGGAGGATATGAATCAGAGGAATATTTCCAGCAGGTTGCATCATATATGAATAAGAAGATAGGAGAGCTGGAGACTGTGCCAGGATATGGCAGACAGCCTATGGAGACCAAGCATATGCTTCTCAGCCTGAATATTACAGACGATTACTTTAAGGCGCGGAAGCAGGTAGAGATCTATGAGCTTGATCTGCAGCAGAAGGACCAGGAGATGTATGATCTGAAGCATGAGCTGATCTCTCTTCGTATGCAGATCGAAGAAGCACAGAAGAACGAGCAGGAAGCCCTGGACGAGAAGAATCTTCTGGAAGGTAAAGTGAAGGAACTGGAAAAAGAACTGGATGAAATGCTCAAATAAAAGCAGGAGGGATTGCCTAGGTGATTCCTCTTTTCCTTTATTAGCAGACAGTCTTTTTTGGAAAAGAAAACAGGCATTTTTCAAACATGCTCTAGAACTTTCATACAAAATGGAGGACAAATTTTGAACCAGAATAACATAGAATTGCTGGCTCCGGCCGGTTCCTACGAAGGCTTTGAAGCGGCACTTGGAGCGGGTGCGGATGCCGTATATGTAGGCGGCGCAATGTTCGGAGCCAGGGCATATGCCCAGAACTTTAATGAGGAAGAGCTTCTTCGCGCCATTGACGTGGCCCATATTCACGGCAGGAAGCTGTACCTTACTGTCAATACTCTGCTGAAGAACAGAGAACTGAAAGAACAACTGGTTTCCTATCTGGAACCTTACTATAATGCCGGTCTTGACGCAGTGATCGTCCAGGACATGGGTGTATTTTCCCTTATTAAAAAGGAATTCCCGAAGCTGCATCTTCACGCCAGCACCCAGATGACCGTAACCGGCCCGGAAGGAATGAAATTTCTGGCGGACCAGGGAGCAACCCGTGTGGTCGCGGCAAGAGAGCTTTCCCTTGAGGAGCTTTCCCGTATGCACGAAGCCTGTCCCATTGAGATTGAAGCCTTTGTACACGGGGCTCTTTGCTACAGCTATTCCGGGCAGTGCCTTATGAGCAGTCTCCTTGGTGGCAGAAGCGGAAACCGAGGCCGTTGTGCACAGCCCTGCCGCCTTCCCTATCAGGTGAAGAACTTCCGGACCAGGGAATATCAGAAGGGGGAATTTTGTCCCCTGAGTCTGAAGGATATCTGCACCATTGAAATTTTGCCTGAAATCATAGAAGCAGGCGTGACCTCCCTGAAAATAGAAGGCAGAATGAAGCAGCCTGCATACACAGCAGGTGTGACAGGAATGTACCGGAAGTATCTGGATCTTCTTTTTGAAAAAGGTTCTGAGAATTATCGCGTAACCGAGAAAGATAAAAAATATCTTCTGGATCTGTTTAACCGGGGCGGTTCCTGTACAGGCTATTATCAGATGGAAAACGGTCCCCAGATGATGGCATTTACCAATGAGAAAAAGACCGGTGAGGTTTTCCTGGAACCGAAGCAGCTGAAGGTAAAGATAAAAGGGGAATTAAGTCTCACATCTGGTCTTCCGGCCCTTCTTCACGTATCCTGTAAGGATGCCGAGGCCATGGCATATACAGGTGAAGTTCAGCTGGCTAAGAACCAGCCAGTAACCAGGGAACGGGTCCTTCAGCAGATGGACAAGCTTGGAAATACTATATTTACATGGGAAAGCCTGGACATTCAGATGAATGATGCTGTTTTTGTTCCCATGAAGATTCTGAATGAAATCCGTCATCAGGCTTTGGAAGAGCTGACAGAGAATCTTCTGAAAAAATACAGAAGAAATGTGGGATTAGAGCGGATTGAGCGGATCGCACATGGACCCCAGCCAAAGATCGGGGATATTGTGATCTGCGACAACGTTCCTCTTGGAAAAGAGGACTTTATTCCCATTTACGCATCCTGTGAAAGCGAAGAAGCAGCAGAAATCCTTTTCCAGCAAAAGGAGATCCAGGGCATTTACCTGCCTTATGCCTTGATGGAGGACTATTTGCAGAAGGGGCTTGCAAATGGAAAGGAAATGTATCTCTCCCTTCCCCATATCACCCGCGGCAATCCCCCAGAGGGCTATCTGGAACAGGCTAAGAAGTGGCTGGAAGCTGGAATGACCGGATTTCTTGTGCGGAATCTGGAATCCTACAGTGTGCTGGCACAGATGGGACTGGCAGACAGATGTGTACTGGATCATTCCCTGTATACCTGGAATGATGAAGCTATCCATTTCTGGAAAGACCAGAAAGTTCTTCGAAATACAGTTCCGTTGGAATTAAATGAGAAGGAGCTTCGCCACCGGGAAAATACAGGCAGTGAGATGGTAGTCTATGGGCGCCTGCCCCTTATGCACAGTGCCCAGTGTGTGCGCAAAAATACCTCTGGCTGCAATCGCCAGGAGGACTGGCTTGTGCTAAGGGATCGTTATGACAAGGAATTTCCGGCAGTATGTTATTGCCGCCCGTGGAAAACAGGGAATACAAAGGAAACAGGTCCATGTTATAATATCATCTACAACAGCCTTCCATATGGGCTTCTTAAGGAAGCCGGCAAGGTGAAAGAACTTGGTATTTCATCTGTGCGCTTGTCCTTTACCATAGAAAGCGGGAAAGAGACCAGGAGGATTGTGGAAGACTTTGCAGCTGCATACCATAAGGGCCGGGTATCTGGTGAATATGAGTTTACAAAAGGTCATTTTAAAAGAGGAGCCGAGTAAAGGCGTATGATTAATATTGTTGTTGAATTATCCAAATATGTGATCCTGACGCTGATGATCGTGTATACAGTGCTATGTTATTATCTGGTGTCAGGCAGGAACGCTTCAGGGAGAAAGGGGCTTTTGAGAAGCCAGATCACCTTAACTTTTTTCCTGGACTTTACCGCGTTTCTGGTAATATTTTTAAAAACCTTTGAGTTTAAGGTGGTCATCTTTTACGCAGAAATGATGGCGTATTTTGCAATCATCCTGATTTTATACCGAAGGATCTATAAGAACGCTTCCATGCTGCTGCTGAATAATATGTGCATGCTGCTCAGCGTGGGCTTTATCATGCTTTGCAGACTGGATATTGCTTCTGCAAACAAGCAGCTTCTGATTGTTGCATGTGGAAGTGCGGTGGCTCTTGTAATCCCGGTTATAATCCGGAGAATGAAATTCCTCAAGGATCTTACCTGGGTCTATGCAGGAGTTGGAGTGGTTCTTCTTGGAGCGGTTCTGGTTCTTGCCCAGACCAGCTACGGTGCCAAGCTTTCCCTGATGGGAATCCAGCCTTCAGAGGTGATCAAGCTTACCTTTGTATTTTTTATGGCGTCTCTGCTTGCCAGAGAGGTGACCTTTAAGAAGGTGGTACTGGCTACGGTTGTGGCAGGGCTTCATGTGGGAATCCTGGTACTGTCAAGAGACCTTGGTAGTGCGGTTGTGTTCTTTGTAGCATATCTGGTGCTGATCTATGTATCTACCAGGAAGCCTGCATATCTTTGCATTGGACTTGCAGGCGGGGCAGCAGGCTCTGTGGTGGCGTACCATCTGTTCGGACATGTCAGACAGCGTGTCAGCGCATGGAAGGATCCTATGGCGGTTTACCAGAATGAAGGATATCAGATCGTGCAGTCTTTATTTGCAATCGGTACTGGCGGCTGGTTTGGAATGGGACTTTGCCAGGGCTCACCGGAGAAAATTCCGGTTGTTAAGAACGACTTTATTTTCAGTGCGATCTGCGAGGAGCTTGGCGGAATTTTTGCCATTTGTCTGATCCTTGTGTGCATGAGCTTTTTCCTTACCATTGTGCAGATCGCATTGCAGATCAAGAATCCGTTTTATAAACTGATCGCCATTGGTCTTGGTACGGAATATGCATTTCAGGTATTCCTTACGGTTGGCGGAGCCACAAAGTTTATCCCGATGACAGGTGTAACCCTTCCGCTTGTGAGCTACGGCGGAAGCTCCATCATGTGTATGATCCTGATGATCGCGATTATCCAGGGCTTATATATTTATAGAGAGGACGAGGACGAAGAAATTGAGAGACATCGACGAGAGGCAGCAAAGAGAGCGAGACAGAGAGCTGCTGAGGCAGCGGCAGAAAGAGATTACTAAAAAGCGCAAAGCCAGAAATAAAGAATATACCTTTGTTTCCATTTTCTTTGGAATCATCTTTATCAGCATGATCGGGTATCTGATTTATTTTGATGGCTTTAAAAGTGATGACTTTATCAACAGTCCCTACAATACCAGACAAGATTCTTTCTCTGACCGGGTGGTGCGGGGCAAGATTCTTTCTTCTGACGGTCAGGTTCTGGCCCAGACCAATGTAAGTGAAGACGGGACAGAGACACGTAATTATCCTTATTCCAATATGTTTTCCCATGTTGTGGGATTTGATTCCAATGGAAAGAGCGGTCTGGAATCAGAAGCGAACTTTACCCTTCTGACATCCCATTCCTTTTTCCTGACACAGATGAAGAATCAGTTCCTCAATGAGAAAAACACAGGCGATACCGTGATCTCTACCTTAAATGCCAACCTTCAGAGTGTTGCCTTTAATGCTTTAGGGGACAGAAGAGGGGCGGTTGTAGTGATCGAACCGTCTACTGGCAAGAGACTGGTAGAAGTGAGCAAGCCGGACTTTGATCCCAATACCATTGCGGATAACTGGGAGTATCTGGTAAATGATGAGAATGACAGCAGTCTTCTGAACAGGGCTACCAATGGCGCATATCCGCCTGGTTCTACCTTTAAGGTAGTGACGGCCCTTGATTATTTCCGGAAGAAGGGAACTTTTGAGGGGTACAATTATCTGTGCGAGGGAAGCATAACCTTGGAGGATCATACCATTCATTGTTATCACAATACCGTTCACGGACAGGAGGATTTCTATTCTGCCTTTGCCAATTCCTGTAACTGTGCTTTTGCGAACATTGGAGTGGATCTTGGCGGTGCATCTCTTCGCGAGACTGCGGAAGACCTTCTGTTTAATAAAAGCCTGCCGCTGAATTACTACAGGACCAGCAGCTTCTCCCTGGATCAGAATTCTGTGACGCCGCTGATCATGCAGACTTCTATTGGCCAGGGAAATACCCTGGTTTCCCCCATGCATATGGCGCTGATCACCTGTGCCATTGCAAATGACGGTGTGCTGATGAAACCGTATCTGATTGATGAGGTGGTAAATGACAATGGGGATTCTGTGAAGAAAACAGAACCGGCAGTTTATAAGAGACTGATGAGCTCCAATGAGGCAAATCTTCTTGGCAAGCTGATGAAACAGGTTGTAGATTCCGGTACCGCTTCCGCTCTTTCCGGAAGAAGCTATACGGTAGCTGGTAAGACCGGTTCCGCGGAGTTTGACGAGGAAGGACACAGCCATTCCTGGTTCATCGGTTATTCCAATGTGGATGATCCGGATCTGGTAGTTGCGGTGATCGTGGAGAATGGCGGTTCCGGCAGCGAAGCAGCGGTTCCTATTGCAGGACAGATTTTTGATGCATATTATTCTAATTAAGCACTTTCCCTGTTGCCAGTTTTCTGAAAAAGAGGTATACTATATACAGTTTAGAAAACACACGCATTACAGGAGGATTGCAGCATGATAGAAGCAACGAGCTGTGGCGGTGTGGTAATTCATCGAGGTAAGATTCTTGCACTATATAAATCTTACAAAAACCGTTACGAAGGCTGGGTTTTACCGAAAGGAACCGTAGAGCCTGGAGAGACTCATGAGCAGACCGCATTGCGGGAAGTGAAGGAGGAAGCTGATGTGAGAGCCTCCATTGTGAAGTATGTGGGCAAGAGCCAGTATAATTTCACAGTGCCGGAGGACATGGTCAACAAAGAGGTACATTGGTATCTTATGACGGCGGATAATTATCATAGCAAGCCTCAAAGAGAGGAATTTTTCGTGGATTCCGGATATTATAAGTTCCACGAGATTTACCATCTGCTTCGTTTTGCAAACGAGAAGCAGATCGTTGAGAAGGCGTACCAGGAATATCTGGAACTGCGAAGTGCCGGATTGTGGGACAAGCAGCAGAAATATTTCTGATTCATGGGGAGAGAATAAGGGCTGCGTAGCTGATTTACGCAGCCTTTTTTGTATAACGATTTAGGCGGTGGGCGCGTCTCTCAGTTCGTGCCTGCGCAAAAATTGAATTGTTGTAACAATAATGATTAAAATTTCCGAGGAAGGGAAATCATTATTATAACAAAGGAGTGTTGTGCCGAATATGCTGAAATGGCGAGAAGACTATTATGTGGGTGAGGGTATCAAGGATGCAGTGAAAGCACGAAAACGGATTGATGCTGGCAAGATGGCTTTTGGTGTCTATCTTGTTACCCTGTCAGAGAATCCGGGGAATCTTCTGGAGATTGTGCCTTCTTATATGCTGATCCAGAAGAGTTATTATGCCAGATGCCCGGAAATCGTTGGCATGGCCAAGGGAAAAGATGAGGCTATTGATATGGCGGTAGATATTGTGAAGAATATTTACGGTGAGACTGGTGCATTTCAGGTAAAAGAATATTTTAAGAACAGGTGAGCGCATGTTACATATACTGTGGATCCTCATAAAATTTATATTGATCGTATTGGGAATCCTGCTGGGACTTGCGCTTCTTGGGGTGCTTCTTTTGCTTTTTTGTCCGGTGCGCTATCAGGCGCGGGCGGCGAAGGAGACCGACAGCTTCAAGGAAGCAGAGGTGGAGGCAAAGGTTACCTGGCTGTTCCATGCCATAGGTGCCAGGTTTTCCTTTCATAATGGGGAGGGAAAGCTGGTGATCACCCTTTGTGGGGTTTCCTTAGAAAACATAAAAGGCTGGCTTGGAAAATTAAAAGGTAATTCTAGAAAGCGTTCGGACAGCAGAAGCCCTGGAAGTGGACAGAAGAAAAAGAAGAAATCTGTGCGGACGAAGGAGACACCCCCAAAAACCGCAAAGCCAGCTGTGAAAGATTCTGTTGGTGAAGAGCAAAAGCCGGGGGCTGCTGAGGATGAAGAAATACCAAGGCAGATACCAGAGAATCCTATAAAAATAGAGAAGAAAGTGTCTCAGTCTGAGATGTCTTCAGCAGAAGATTCGTGGGCTAGTGATGCAAAGGCAGAGACGGTGCAGCAGGAAAACATACCGGTACAACCGACAGCGCAGAAAAAGGTGGAAATCGTACAACTGGAAAATACATCTAATAAATCTGCAGAATCGCAGACAACGGAGCAATCAGTGCCGGAACAGGATGAGAATCCGGACTCTGCGTCCAAGCCTGGTTTATTTGCACGTATTCGGGAAATACTAAGTAAAATAATCCGGCTCCCGGGAAATATCTGGAATAAGATTACTTCAATTATAAAGGGAATCATCCAGAAAGTCAGAAATATAAAGAAAACAATTTCGGGTATTACCGATAAGCTTGGCTGGTGGAAAGCATTTCTCACCAACGAACGCACCAAGGCAGCACTTTCCCTGGTATGGAAAGATGCGAAAGGCCTGATCCATCACGTATTGCCAACAAAAGTGGAGGGCGCAGTTACCTTTGGCTGTGAAGATCCATCTATCACAGGCGCAGCCCTGGCCATCCTTGGAATGACGTTCCCATTCCATAAGAACCGGATCCAGGTCACCCCGCTTTTTGATGGCGAGAACCAGCTGACAGGAAATGTCTCCCTGAAAGGCCGTATCTATGGCGTTATGTTTATCAAGGCAGCAATAGAGATTTACTTTAATAAAAATATAAAATACGTTATCAACCGATGGAAGCATAAGGAGGACTAAAAATGGAAAACGAAAACAACTTTAAGGAAACCGTAAGCTCCCTGTTTAAGGGAATGGATGGCTTTGTATCTGCCAAGACAGTAGTGGGAGATGCAATTCATGTAGGAGATACCATTATACTTCCACTGGTGGATGTATCCTTTGGTGTTGGTGCCGGTGCATTTGCAGGCGAGAAGAAAAACAACGGCGGCGGTGGTCTGGCTGGAAAGATGACCCCATGTGCAGTCCTGGTCATCCAGAACGGTACCACCAAGCTTGTAAATGTAAAGAACCAGGATGGCCTTACCAAAGTTCTGGATATGGTTCCTGATTTTGTAAACCGTTTCGCACCTGGCGGAAGTGACACCACAGAAGAAACTGTAGATTCCGAAGAATAATAAAAACGGTTATATTTAGCAGCTGATTATTTGAATAGAGCTTATAATAGCTGCAAACAACAATATATAATTAGAAGATAATGTGTTCGTTGATGATATTTCAGCATAAAATATATTAAACCAAAGATGCGAGGCTCTATTGATTATGGGAAAAGCTCTTGGTTTTATGCTGTTCTTCATTGGACTAGGCATGGTGATCGGATTACTTGTCTCCGAGACCATTGCACTTCTAATCGCAGCAGCCTTGTGTCTGCTGTGTGGTTATCATTTATTCTGTAAATAAATGGGTATGAGAAGATTAGAGTATCGACTAATCCTCCCATACCCATTTTGCTCTTTTGTCACCATTATTAGTAACCAGCGGGGGTGCAGAGTATATTCATGTAGCAGTCCATTTCAGGAACGTTGCTCCGGACTGCGGTGAATATACTCTGCACCTCCGCGTCCGGGAAACCAACCCTAAAAAGAGCAAAAAAACAGCCCCCACAAAACTGTGAGGGCAGGTGTTTCTTAGGCTCTTTCAACGTTTCCGGATCTTAAGCAGGAAGTACATACGTACATTTTCTTAGCTCCGCCTTCAGTTTTAACTTTAACGGATTTCACGTTTGATTTCCACATCTTATTGGATCTTCTATGGGAATGACTCACATTATTTCCGAAATGAGCACCTTTTTCACAAATTGCGCATTTAGCCATGATAGCACCTCCTTGACGCTTTTTTTCAACAGTTCATATTCTAACAGATGGAAAACCATTTTGCAAGCAAAAAAAGGAAAATTTTAAAACAATTTAAAATAAATTTGCTATTTGCTTAAATGCGTGCTAAAATTGGACGTTGTGTTATGGAGAAAAACATAGTACATTTATTGCACAAATGCTTACAACCATTGATTTTACAGTATTTAGAAACATATAGAAAACTAGCAAAATACAGTTTTATGCCAATTTTACGACAAACAGCGGAAATTTTCTTAGATTTCAAGTAAGTTGGTATATTGATTTCCAAATTTGCATATGCTATAATTGCCGTAGGCAAAAGAGATTATAAATCCATGTAGACAAAAAGAGTGAAGCCCTCAGTACTGCGAATACTGGGGGCTTCTTCTTGTTTATTTATAGTGGACAAGAAACCACTAGGCTATGTTGTCCTATTCGTCTCCGTCTAGCCATTTGATGATGTAGTGGCAGGCTACACCAGCCGTTAAGGAGATGATAAAAGAGATTATAATATCCGTGTAGATTACCTCCTCCCGTTGCCGGGTATCGGTTGGACAACATAGTTAGTATAGCATGGGTTAGAACAAAATGAAATAAAAAGATAAAAATGATATAATTGATATTTAAATAATTAATTTTTAGTATTTAGCCATTTTACAAAACCTTTCATGAAATTATAAGATAGTGAGTAATTATATTTTTCTGCAATTTTAGGAATCTGTGAAATTATATCATCTGGCGTTCCCCATCCCAATATATATTCATTTCCTGAAAAATGTTTTATTTCGTCTAGTTTGTATTGCACAATCTTTATTAATCTTTGATATGGAATTGAGTCAAAAGAGTTTTCAATAAATTGAATCAGTTGCATTGCTAGTTCGTGAGAAGTATCCGGGTCATCAAACTCCAATGAAAAGCCAGCTGCGTTTTCAATAATTTCATCAAACAAAGATATAATTCGATTATGTAATACTTTTTTATTGGCTTCGTTATTTCTATAGGCATATTCAAAACGTCCACTATTGTTTTCACCACGTTCTTTTACAACAATTATCTTATCATCTCTATTCCGTATATATTGATCCACTAAATCAGATAGCTCTTTGATTCTTGTTGAATCAGCCATAGTATCAATAAGTTCACAGAAATTTGAAGAAAATTGATACGATTTTTTTAAAATAAGATCACACGCGTAGGTCTTATCAGCAAAATACAAATTATAATGATCGTCTATTAAAGTATGAGTTCGCAATCCAGTAAGATCGGTAATGAGTTGTTCGTTATATCGGGGTTCATTTATCTCACCAATAAGATAGCCTATATCAACATTGAATTCTTTTGCCATTAAATCAAGATATTCTACTGGAGGAAAGGTATTATTGGTTTTTCTCAAATAATGCTTTAATCCATTAACGCTGATTCCTAAAATTTCAGCAATCTCAGCTTGCGTTTTATTATTAAGTTTACATAATTGCCTAAAACGTGTAATAAAAATACACTTATCCATCGAATATCCTCCCTTTGATGCAAATGTTGGTGTAGTGACATTATACTACACATGAGATACAATATCAATAGATGAAAAGCCAGCGCGCAGGATATTTCACAATAAATTATGCAAGGAGGGCTGATAATGAATGCAGCAGTAATAAACAGGAGAGGAAAACTACAGAGAGTGCAAGAAGCGTGTTCCGATACTAATTGGAGCAGAAACACTCTTATGAAGGTTGCCACTGAAGCCAACGCGGTTATTCGAGTTGGGCGAACTGTAAGAATTGATATGCCTGCTTTGTACAAGTATATTGATACGGTTTACAAAATGTAGCATATTAAAGGAACTTTAAAAAATGAAAATCTACAAAGAAAGGTGAACGAGAGCCATGTGAGAGCCAGTAAAAACAAAATGGATATTCAAGAAAAATTGTAAGCGCACAGTTTTAAGGTGTACCCCATAACTGAAATCTGGCACCCTGCGCTAGGATGCCAGACATGCGAGTATTTTACTCCATTTTTATTTGCAAGTTTCCCGAACAG
>NZ_JBQKLL010000057.1:0-13357 GCF_052116245.1 Blautia sp. Sow4_E7 | reverse complement strand
GGTCTGAAGAACTGCCGGATCACTGTCGAAAAACTAAATCAAGGTAAAGCTCCATGCCAGCCTTTGGGCTGGCATATCTTTTTGGGGAGGACCAGTTATTTACCATATACTGATGTTCTTTGCTTTCTTTATCATAATTAATACCAACAAGTAAAATATTTCCCGTATAGTGCAATATGGACTCCGGGTATTTTTTCTCTTTTATCTGATTTAAGGCAGTATTGGCATTTTTATTCCATTTCAATTCTACCACCAGAGCTGGGTAATCATTTCTGAATTCTGGTTTCGGAATAAAAACAAAATCAGCAAATCCCCTGCCTGCCGGAAACTCCCGAATTGGTTTAAAATACCACTGCATTGCGCTCAAATAAGCAATTGGCAATACACTACTGAGAGAATTCTCATTGTTATACTGGATAACAGAAGTATACTCCTCATGAATTTCTTCAATTTCGGCAGCCACTTTCTCCTCATTTCTTTCCAAAGTATCCGTCAGTAATTTCTCCGATTTCTGCCAAAAAAGGATCATCTCATTCCACTTTTTGCTTTCAACCGCATACGTTAACTCCTGCCGGATTTCCTCATTTGGAACAAATGCAGTCTCACGATCCTGATCATAAGCAAGATAACCAAGGTGGATCAAATAGGTAAGGACATCATCTCTGTTCTGTATATTTATAGTATCATTTTTGAATGTTTTTGTATTTACTTTTACGACAGAACCAGAAAGCATTTCAATAACAGCAGTTTTTAACCCGTCATAATTCATATTGATCAAAGGAACAATCGCGCCATAAGAAGCGGTCTCGGACCAATAGCTTCGAAACTTTCCCTTCAACAATACGTTCACCACCGCCTTTGGATTATAAACCTGATAATCTTCCAGAAGGTATCCATCGTACCACAGCTTCACTTTTTCAAAATCCCGGTTATATTTTCCGCAAAGTTCCTTTACTTCATCTTCTGTAAATCCAATATATCTTGCCAGATCATCTGCCTGCAGCATTGTGAATTCATCAAAATTATTTAAGGCGGACTGGGTTTTCTCTTTTTTTATGGGTAATATTCCGGTCAGATAAGCCAGTCCCATATATTTCGAAGGCTCAGTTCCCTTAAACATACTCCTTAAAAAGCTGATGTACTCTTCCTGTATTTTTTCATTATTAGCCTCATCACGGATCAAAACATCCCATTCATCAATAATTACAATGAATTTCTTTTCTGTTATGTTACTAATCCTGGAAAGAGCTTCTGTCAAGGAAGTTATCGAATTCGGAACTGCATCGGGATAATAATCCCGTAATTCAGCAATTGTCTGTTCTGTTATATACGATACAACATTTTCAGCTCAGCCAGCCGGTTCAATACACCATTGAATATCCAGATGGATCACGTCGTACTTATTTAAATGTTTTTTAAAATCTGGATCTTTGCTGATTTCAAAGCCAGAAAACAACTCTTCTGAGTCACATCCTCTGCTATAATAGGCTGTAAGCATATTTGCCGTGACAGATTTTCCAAAACGGCGCGGACGGCTATTGCAGATATATCCTTGCAGCGTATTCAATGCCTTATTTGTATATTTCAAAATACCTGTTTTATCTACATAAATTTCTGAATTTACAGCAGTTTGAAAAGCACGATTGTCTGGATTCACAAATCTTCCCATTCGTCCTCACGCTCCTAAATCTCTAATAAAAAATTCATGGCACCATTTTATGCAACAGGAAATCCCACTGGAATTTCGTACTATTACATAAAAACATGATACCACGAAACATCTTTACTCACAACCTTTTGCTTGTGAAGCCATCCTCAGTTTTTTTCTTGCGTAAATGTAAACTGCTACCAGCAACGCTGTGCCAGCAAACACAAACATCATCCCATACTGATGATAACCTTTTGCCAGCAGATTTTTTCTGCCTTCAAAGCATCTGGACAAAGCCTGTAGGACCGCGTAGTGAAGAACATAAATAAGCATGGAATAGTCTTTTCCCACTTTTGCCAGCGCTCTGGTAAGAGAGTTCTCCCTGTAAAAATTCTGCCAGCCAACGAAAAGAAGGAACATACAGATTGCCAGGAAAATGGTTCCAGCGTACTCTTCCTGGATTCTGAGGGCATTTCTCTTTTCCAGCCAGTTCCGTTCCATAAGTGCCAGGTTCCAGAAAAAGGGAACGCCGCACAAAAGGACTGCCAGCTTCTTTTTATCCAGAAAGCCTAGAAGGGCTTCCTTTCTGGAGCCAAACCAACACCCCAGCCAGAAGAAAGGCAGACCGCAGTAAAGAAAATTTCTTGCGTAGTAAACATGGCAGTCATCTTTTCCCAGAAGGAGCAGGGAATAATTTCCCTTTATGAGATTTCCCACCAGCAGCACCGGAATCAGCAGATATGCCAGCTTCCGCAGGCCCAGATGCTCCACAATAAACGCAATGATCAGCACATAGAGAAGGGCCTGCAGATACCATAAATGAGGCGAAAGTGGGGAAAGGTTCCACAAAACGAAATCCTCCGGTACTCTTTCCTCGAACCTGGCCAGCAGTGCTCCTTTTATATTTTCCCCTGTCTCAACTGCCAGAAGGATCTCCCACAGCAGGTAAAACAGATTTGCACCAATGGTAATGGTGAAAATTTTGCCAAGCTGCTTCAGTTCCCGTTTTTTTGCCACCGTTTCCGGATAAAAGAATCCGGTGATCATGAAAAACACAGGGACTGCAAAGCGGCACAGGATCACAAGTTCTGCTCCTCTTTGTATTTCCAGAGGCTTGTGGATCTCCACTACTGCAATGGCAGCCAGGCATTTCAAAATGTCAATACACGTCCAACGTCTTTTTTTCATTTTCTCGTAACTCCAAACTGTCATGCCGTCCTAGAGCGTGTTTGAAAAATCATTCCCGCAAACTCCAGACGACAGACAAAAAGGGACTCCCCTTCTGTATCTTACCAGAAAGCCAGCCCCCAAATTTCACTATATCTTTTTCGTTAGAATGTAAATTTATCTGCGAAGTAAGCATCCAGCTCGTCAATCTTAATACGAACCTGCTCCATGGAATCACGGTCACGGACAGTTACCATTCCGTCTGTCTCAGAATCGAAATCGTAGGTTACGCAGAACGGAGTACCGATCTCATCCTGTCTTCTGTAACGTTTACCGATGTTTCCACGATCATCAAATTCACAGTTGTATTTCTTGGATAACTGAGCATAGATCTTCTCAGCTCCCTCGTTCAGCTTCTTGGAAAGCGGAAGCACACCGATCTTAACTGGTGCAAGTGCCGGATGGAAGTGAAGAACAGTACGAACGTCGTTCTTCTCAGCGTCCAGAACCTCTTCATCATATGCACTGCAAAGGAATGCAAGAACCACACGGTCAGCACCAAGTGACGGCTCGATTACATATGGGATATATTTCTGTTTCTTCTCATCATCGAAGTAAGTAAGATCCTGTCCGGATACATTCTGATGCTGGGTAAGATCATAGTCTGTTCTGTCTGCGATTCCCCAGAGCTCGCCCCATCCGAATGGGAAAAGGAACTCAACGTCTGTTGTAGCCTTGCTGTAGAAGCTCAGCTCCTCTTTGTCATGGTCACGGTAACGAACTTCCTCGTCCTTCAGTCCAAGAGAATGCAGCCAGTTCAGGCAGAAGCTCTTCCAGTATGCAAACCACTCAAGGTCTGTGTCTGGCTCACAGAAGAACTCAAGCTCCATCTGCTCGAACTCACGGGTACGGAATGTGAAGTTACCAGGTGTGATCTCGTTACGGAAGGATTTACCGATCTGGCCGATACCAAATGGAATCTTCTTACGGGATGTTCTCTGTACATTCTTAAAGTTTACGAAAATACCCTGTGCTGTCTCAGGTCTTAAATATACAGTATTCTTAGCATCCTCTGTTACACCCTGGAAAGTCTTGAACATCAGGTTAAACTGACGGATATCTGTGAAATTGTGTTTGCCGCAGGAAGGACATGGAACATTATGCTCTTCGATGAAATTCTTCATCTCTTCCTGGGACCATCCGTCTACAGAGCTCTCAAGCTGGATGCCATGCTCCTGGCTGTAGTCCTCGATGATCTTGTCAGCACGGAAACGCTCGTGGCACTCTTTACAATCCATAAGCGGATCGGAGAAGCTTCCCAGATGTCCGGATGCAATCCAGGTCTGTGGGTTCATCAGAATGGCACAGTCAACACCTACGTTGTACGGAGACTCCTGAATGAATTTCTGCCACCATGCGCGCTTTACGTTATTCTTAAGCTCTACGCCAAGGTTACCGTAGTCCCATGTATTAGCCAGACCGCCATAAATCTCAGAACCCGGGTAAACAAATCCTCTTGCTTTTGCCAGAGCAATAATCTTGTCCATTGTTTTTTCCATGATATCTCTCCTCATTGTTTGATAGATGATTTTCTAACATTATACTCGCAACTTTTCTTTTTGTAAAGTTATACCGCGTACTCAATTCCGTACATTCTGCCGCAAAATCACAATTTCCGCACTTTTGGGCAGCAAATCATGTGCTGCTATCGAAGTATAGGGCAAAGCACGTTAATCAACTTTCCTGTTATGTGCAACATCCAATCCGCTTACATCATAACTTCTAATATCTGCAAACTCTTAAATTTCTTATCCGTATTCCCTGCCACATAAGGCTGAATATGCCGTTCCAGTTCCCACAGCACTTCGTCCGTCACAGTAAAGCTATATAATTTCGTTATAGGCGAGCTTACAATATACTGCATGGTATAAAGTGCTGCCGGGGAAATCCGGCGGGCGGTTCTGGCTTCTCCCGGGCTTGCTTTCTTCAGGCAGTCCCCGTCCAGGATCCCATGTGCCTCCTGGGAAAAGAACAGATTCTCTTTCCCGGCGATCTCTTCTCCACAGTTCACACACCGGAAAAGCTCCGGCATCAGGCCCTGCTCCATCATAGTCCGCAGTTCAAAAATGCACCTTACCAGCCGGTCATCAATCTCCGGATTCAGAAGAGCCTTCACAGTAAGGTAAAGAAGATTCATCATATTCTTCTCGTCTGTACCCTCTCTTCCGAAATAATCTGCCAGTTCCAGAAAGTAATAGCCATAATAAACCCCCGGCTGCCTGGTGGCCAGCTCCACGAAATGATGGGTCACGGTCACCTGGTTCAGATTGTAGCTGCTGCGCCCCTCATACAGGGTAAAATTCCCGAAAACAAAAGGATTCGCCGCCGCCATAAACGGGCTGTTCTGCCTTCTGGCGCCTTTGGCAAAAGCAGAAATCTTCCCTCTTTCCCTGGTAAGAAGCACGATCCGCTTGTCATACTCCCCTACAGGCTGGGCAGAAAGCACAATGCCCTGTACCGTGATCAGATCACTCATTTTCAGATTTCCTTCTTATCGTAGCCAAAGTTTTTGATCATAAAATCACTGTCACGCCAATCCTTCTTCACCTTCACCCAAAGCTTCAGGTTTACCTTGGAATCCAGCATGCGCTCCAGCTCAAATCTGGCATTGCTGCCGATCTTCTTCAGCATGGCACCGCCTTTTCCAATGATGATGCCCTTATGGGAATCCCTCTCGCAGATAATGGTCGCTTCAATATCTACCATAGGATTTTTGCCCGGACGCTCTTTCATCTTGTCGATGGCGACTGCAATGCCATGTGGAATCTCCGCATCCAGTGCATGAAGAGCCTTCTCACGGATCACCTCTGCCACGATCTGGCGCTGAGGCTGGTCCGTTACGGTATCTTCATCATAGAACATGGGTCCATAAGGCAGATATTTCAAAATACTGTCAATAATATCCTCTGTATTCTGTCCGCGAAGTGCAGAGCAAGGGATGATCTCGGCAAAATCGCAGATCTTGCGGTACGTGTCGATTGCCGGAAGGATCTCCTCTTTTTTCACCGTATCGATCTTATTGATGATCAGAATGACCGGCACGCCAACGCCCTGGAGCTGCTCTGCAATATGGCGCTCACCGGCACCAATAAAGGTGGATGGCTCAACCAGCCACATAATCGCATCCACTTCTTTCAGGGTACGCTCTGCAACGGCTACCATGTATTCTCCAAGCTTATTCTTCGCCTTATGGATACCAGGAGTATCCAGAAAAACGATCTGGCCTTTGTCACAGGTGTAGACCGTCTGGATACGGTTTCTGGTGGTCTGGGGTTTCTTGGATGTGATTGCGATCTTCTGTCCGATCAGGTGGTTCATCAGGGTTGATTTACCAACATTGGGACGCCCAATAATTGCAACAAATCCGGATTTAAAATCTGGTGTCATGAAAATATATCCTCATCTTTCTTAACTTTTATCAACAGCTTATCAGCGGCTTTGTCTCCATAAATACATCCTTCGCCTTCCCAATCGCGCTCTCGCTTCCAACTACACAAAGCTGATCATCAGAAAGAACTGCCTCGATCAGCGGAGCCAGCGCATGGATATCCTCCACAGTAGCATTCAGGATCTGGTCACGCTCTTTTTGCATCATCTCCACAGTAAGCCCGCGGAAATAAGCCATTCTGCCAAGGGCGCCCTGTGTCTGCGGTGTTCTTGGAACATCCTTTCCGCTGATAGTACCGATAATGTATTTGGTCATTTCACGTTCATCCGCTGCAAAGGTACGCACATATTCCGGAACTCCCTCATATACCTCAAGGGTACGGCGAAGATGCGGATCCCTGTAGGATACAAAGAAGCTCTCTCCGCTTCTCTTAAAGCCGCTCATACAGCCATATGCGCCGCCTTTTACACGAAGGTTGATCCACAGATAATCATAGCTTAAAGCAACCTTCAGGATTTCCAGGGCGCCCGTGTATGTGAAACCTTTTTTCACAAAGTTACCGGTTCTTGCCACATACTGAACCTGTCCGGAGGTCTTAAAGCCCTCGTTCTTTTTCCTGCAGGTAATGGCAGTTTCCGGAACCTCACAGGTACGCTCCGGCAGGCTCTTCTTCAGGGCACCACTTAAGGCCTTCACCTGTTCCACAGACTCTCTTTCTCCGGTATAGCTTACCATAAAGGAATCCTTTCGGATGATCTCTGCCACGGCGTTCTGAAGCCCGGCTACGATCTCGTCCTTTTTCTCCTGGAAATTCTTCTCAAGGTCTTCGATAAATTTGTAATAGCCCACGCCTGCCATCTCATCCTGATATTCTGCCATTGGAGATCCGTAGGCAGCGCTGCGGAGTACTGCAGTCTGATGACCTGCGCCAATCAGGGAAGCCTGTCCTCTGGACCTGATCTCCCCGATAATCTCACCAAGACGTCTGGTATCTGAAAGCTTAGAAGTATTCAGGATTTCTTCCATCATCTGGAACAGGAAATCCATCTGGGAATACAGTGCTTTACCCCGGATGGTAAACATGGTACGGAACGCTTCCGGGTCGTTCGCCTTGTCAAAAACATCTACGCCGCACTGGATACCGCCGGTTCTGGCATTGGTCTCATTAAACAGCTGACCGTAAGTGTAATTCTTTGTATCCACATATCCGAGAACAGACTTCAAAAGTCCAAGATAATGGACCTTCTCAACAGCCATATCCTTAATCTCGAACATGATATTTACATAACCGATTCCATTGGTGCACACATCCTGATACAGGAACAGGCTGTCCTCCACCTGAAGCTCTTCATTGGAAAAACCGTTCACTTCTTTGCGGATATCGGAACGCTTCAGCATAGGAATGCATTCCAGGTCCTCCGGTCTCTCCTCAGACTCCTGGTAAGCCTCAAGGGCTTTTGTCTTTCTTACCATTTCTTCCAGCTGTTCATCGGAAAGGCTGCTTCTGTATGCTTCCAGCCTGTCCGCCAGCTCTTTCTCGCGCTGGGCTGCAAGACCGCGCTTCGGCACAAGAGTCAGGATCGCACCGTGTGTATTGTCCAGAAGCCATTTCTGGATCAGATTCTCGAAATAGCCTTCATTTACTGCAATTTTCAGCTTATCATAAATCTCCAGAAGCTTTACCTGGGAAAAAGCATTCTCATCATCATAAAGCCAGCTTCCCATAATGTCCAGTCCATACATCAGACCTTTGGGGAACTGTCCAAAATCTGCCTCGCGGTAGCGGAACTCCATGTAATTGATTCCGGAAAGAACCGCCTTCTTATCAATTCCATTTTTCACAATGTTCTGAAGACAATTTCGGATAATAGAAACAAATTCCTCCTTCCGGGCAGCTCTGGCACCTTTTGCAATCACGGAGAAATACGGCTGCAGAACACCGTCGCTGTAATCGCCATAAATATCCTTACCGATTCCAGCGTCCAGAAGAGCCTGCTTCAGCGGTGCTCCCGGCGCACTTAAAAGTGCATAATCCAGCACATCAAAGGCCACACCCAGGGTGCTGTCCATGGCGTTTCCCACAACCATGTTATAGGAGAGGTAGGTGTTATCCTCTTCTTCCTCGTTCTCCGCAATGGGATACTCGATCTGCAGGTCTTTCACCTGGGAAAAAGCTGCCTGCTCCTTAATGCTGGAATCTACGTCCAAAGCCTCAAATGCGGACAGATATTTCTCATCAATAAATCGCAGCTTCTCTTCCATATCCATATTTCCGTAAAGGTAAATATAGCTGTTGGATGGATGATAGTAGGTGCGGTGGAAATCCAGAAACTCTTCATAGGAAAGCTCCGGAATATTCTCCGGGTTGCCGCCGGATTCCACGCCGTAGGTATTGTCTGGGAAAAGATGATTCATAATTTCTCTTTCCAGCACCTCGTCCGGGGAAGAAAATGCGCCTTTCATCTCATTGTATACAACACCATTGTATGTGAGCGGGCCTTCCTTCTGCTCCAGATGGTAATTCCATCCTTCCTGACGGAAGATCTCCTCTTTCTCATAAATATTCGGGTAAAAAACAGCGTCCAGATACACATGCATCAGGTTCTGGAAATCCTGGTCATTGCAGCTCGCCACCGGATAACAGGTCTTGTCCGGGTAAGTCATGGCATTCAGGAAGGTATTCAGAGAGCCCTTTACCAGCTCTACAAATGGATCCTTCAGCGGAAACTTGCGGGAGCCGCACAGAACACTGTGCTCCAGAATATGTGGAACACCGGTGCTGTTCTTCGGCGTGGTGCGAAAGGCAATGGAAAATACCTTATTCTCATCATCATTCTCGATCAGAACCAGTCTGGCTCCTGTTTTCTTATGGCGTACCAGATATCCGGTAGAATGGATATCGGTCAGATTCTCTTGCTTTACAATTTCATATGCAGGAATGTTCTCTTTTTTCATTTTTTCCTCCAAAAATCTCAGGCTTTCCCGCCAGATAGTGGCGAATCTCCTGAAATTGCTTTTATTTTCTAGCATATCCAGGCTCTCGCAAAGTATGCCTGAACTTCATTCGTAACGTTTATTATAACATTGTGTTGCCTGGAAGTGCAATAGAGTTGGATGGGAAAATTTCCCAGGAAAGACGAACCGCCCCTGCGGGCGGATCTGTTAGGATTCCTTCCTGCAGGGGCGGTTCTGATTATTTAATTGTGATTAGTTAATCCTGTTCTTTTTTACGGCGTCTTCTGGTTGTTTCTTCGATTGCAAGGGCTGCAAGGAAGAGCATTGCCATATAGAATCCGATTGGTGTGTCATCACCAGTCTTAACGCCTGTGGATGAGCTTGGTGTTGGTGTTGGTGTCTCCTCAGGAGTTACAGTAGGTGTGGCTTCCGGCTGTTCCTGGTTGATGATGGTTACCTTAGCATTGAGGTTATTTTCATCAAAGTATACATTTCCGTCTTTAACAGTCACTACATACTTAAATCCTTCCGTACCAGCAACCAGATTTCCCTCTGCATCAGTCTCTGCAACATAGAGATTAAAGGATTCACCAGGCATTACAACCGCCTGAGTGCTCTCAGATACAGTAGATCCGCCAGCAAGGTCAAGCGTGAGGATGTTCTTCTCAGTTCTTGTGGAAAGAGTTGTGCACTCTTTGTCATCAAAGATACCTGCATAGAAGACTCCATCGCTTTCCAGAGCATTTCCGTCGGCACCAAGAAGCTCCTTGGTTACATTCAGATTTGCAATCTTGTAGAATCCATCCGGCCATTCGTTGAACTGGTTCTCGAATGTGATGCTGCTCTTTGCGCCATCCTCTGTTACGGTGATCTCCTTGCCCTGCGGATAAACTGGGATATAAACTTTTCCATCAGGTGTCATGCCTGATTCAACTGCCTTTCCTGCTTCGTCAGTCTCACTTACATAGTAGGTTCTTCCAAGATCCACTCCTGTAAATGTGACAGTTGAAGAAGATGCATTCTTGAACTCGAGTGCTTTTACATCAGAAGCAAGGATCGTGCATTCTTCATCTGCAAAAAGTGCTACATAGAAGGTCATGTCTTTTGCACCAGCAAGTGCATCGTTCAGCTTCAGTTCCTTCGTGATCTCAATTGCAGCTGTCTCGCTCTTGGTCATGGCATCCTTCATCTCAACTGCATTCTTGGTATCATCCGCATCAACGGTGAAGGTGATCGGCTCTGCGATCTCATATCCTAATGGTGCTTCTGCCTCAACCAGTTTGTAGGTTGCACCAAGAACAAGTTTTGCTGTGATCACATGTGGAGTACCATCTGAAACCCACTCTTCTACAACCTTGTCATCTGCATCCACAACCTGAAGTTTTGCTCCGGAAAGAGCTTTCAGGCTGGTATCGTCTACCTTGGAAATGGTGACCTTGGTAGTGTCATTGACAAATTTAATTGCTTCTTCCGTGTAATCTTCACCATTCACCTTGGTGGTAAGCTTCAGAGTACCATCTCGGTTGTCTTCTACTTCTACGGTTACTGTGTAAACAGTATCATCATATACGTAAATATCAGCCTCTGACGGAATCTTCTCGTTTACGGTGTAGGTAAAGGTCTGTCCAACTGCTTTCTCATCATAGGAAAGCTTGCTGAAGTTGATCGCACCGTTTTCATCATTCTTAACAGTTTCAATTACATTTCCGTCGGCATCTTTCAGCTCAAATTCGAAGGTTCCAAGCTCTTCGCCTTCTACCTTCATAGACTTCTGGGCTTTCAGTTCAAGGTCAGCGGAAGCACTGTAGGTGTTAGTGAAGGCAACTGCTTTTGCAAAGCTGCTTTCCTCTTCCGGTTCACCATTCTCTACAGGTTTGCCGTTCTCTACAGGTTCTCCGTTCTTTGTGACTGCGGTAACTTTCGCTGTTAACTTGCCTGCATTGTCATCTGTTACGTCTACTTTTACAACGTATTTGCTTTCATCATACTGGTATGCCGGTTTCTCATCTTTTACTTCGGTAATCTGGTAATAATAGCTTCCGGATTTCTCGTATGTGATGATTGGGAATGTGATGGCACCGCCGTCAGCATTCTTCACAGTTTCGTTGTAACCATTTTCTACTGCATTTCCATCTGCATCAATTTCTGTTGCCTGGAAACTGAACTGGTCTGCTTCCAGTGTCTGACCCTCCAGAGTCTTGGTTGCACTGAGGACGATCTGACCAGATGTCTTGTAGGTGTTGGTAAATTCCATGCCTGCTACAGTCGCATCCTCGGATGTGGACTTGGAGGAATGGATCACTGGGGTTACGGTTAAGGTACCGTTTCCAGCATCTTCTACGGTTACGTTGATGGTGTAGATGGTGTTGTCGTAGGTGTAACCAGCTGCGTCGCCTTTCACCTCATTTACAGTGTACAGGTAGTCGCCGATAGCATCTACTTTCTTGTCTGTGTCATCTTTGTAAGCTGCATCTTTTACAAGGTTGTACTCGATTGCATCAAAGATTACGTTTCCGTCAGCATCATTGGTCTTGCTCTGAAGCACATTGCCATCTTTATCCCGAAGCTCGAATGTAAACTGACCTGCTGCAAGTGATGTCTCTGTGGTTGTCAAGGTCTTCTTAGCTGTCAGATTCAGAGATCCGGATGCGGAGTAGGTGTTCTCCATCGTAACTACATTGTCAGTGTCATCCGCACTTACAGTAAACTCGACAGATTTTGCTAAAGCATAACCTTTTGGTGCAGATTTCTCAACTAATGTGTAGGTTTCACCAAGAATCAGTTTGCCGATGATTACGTGTGGTGTTCCATCTGTGGTCCAAGTCTCAATTGGGTTGCCATCTTTATCCTGGATTTCAAGTACTACACCTGAAAGCTGGTTGCCAAGGGCATCTACTTTGGTGATGGTGGCTTTGGTAGGCGTATTTGTCATTGATACTTCATATACTTTTACCTCAGCCTGTTTTGCAAGAACTTCTTTTACTTGTGTCTTTGCTGCATCTCCGCTTGGCGTCACATAGCCTGTCGGTGCCTTTGTCTCTACAAAGTAATAGCTTCCTGGGTCTACACTTATCTCAATGATTCCGTTTTCATCTGTTACTAACGACACTTCATTGATCTTGGTGTCCGCCTTTCCTTCTTCCGCACGGTATAAGTCGAACTCTGCTCCCGCAAGTTTTTTACCGTCTGTTCCGGTCTTCTCCAGTTTCAGCTTTCCTTCGTTTTCCTCCGTGTTGCTTACATTAGTCGTATACGTTACTACGAATGCCTGGCCTGCTTTTACTACTACGGTCTCAGTCTTAGCATCTGTTCCAACCGGGGTTACATAGCCTGACGGAGCTTCTGTTTCCACAAAGTAATAGCTTCCCGGTTCTACATTATCAACTGTGATCTTTCCATCCTCGCCAGTCACATAAGAGCCACGCTTTTCATCTGGATCTCCAACCTTATACAGGTCGAATTTTGCTCCCTCAAGAGCTGCTCCTTCTGCTCCTGTCTTCAGCAGTTCCAGTTTTCCTTTACTTTCTTCCGTATTACTCTTCTCGAATGTATAGGTTAACTTTTCCTTCTGGCCTGCTTTTACCGTCTTTGTCTCTGTCCTTGCCGCTTCACCGCCTGGTGTTACGTAACCTGACGGTGCTTCTGTTTCTACAAAGTAATAACTTCCCGATTCTACGTCATCAACTGTTATCTTTCCATCCTTGCCGGTCACATAAGAGCCACGCTTTTCATCCGGATTTCCAACTTTATACAGGTCGAATTTTGCTCCCTCAAGGGCTGCTCCTTCTGCTCCTGTCTTCAGCAGTTCTAGTTTTCCTTTACTTTCTTCCGTATTACTCTTCTCGAATGTATAGGTTAACTTTTCCTTCTGGCCTGCTTTTACCGTCTTTGTCTCTGTCTTTGCCGCTTCACCGCCTGGTGTTACGTAACCTGACGGAGCTTCTGTTTCTACAAAGTAATAGCTTCCCGGTTCTACGTTATCAACTGTGATCTTTCCATCTTGGCCAGTTACATAGGAACCACGATTTTCATCCGGATTCCCAACTTTATACAGGTCGAATTTTGCTCCCTCAAGGGCTTTTCCCTCTGCTCCTGTCTTGACCAGTTCCAGTTTTCCTTTACTTTCTTCTGTATTGCTC